>JBEAQB010000100.1:0-5518 GCA_041164125.1 Cyanobacteriota bacterium | reverse complement strand
AAGCGCCAGTAACCTAACACGGCAAAGGCGATCGCCTCTTTGAAATCACTACTCAGGCCCAAATCATCAGTCCTTTCAATCTGAGTTTGCTCACCGAGATGATATTGCAGTCGTTCCCGTAAATAACGATTATGGGCACCGCCACCGCATAACAATAGGCGATCGGGAAGTTGGGGCAAGGCATGACGGTATTCTCTAACCACAGAACAAGCCGTCAATTCCGTCAAGCTAGAGAGGAAATCGGTGGGACTTAACCCATAGGATTGGGCCTCGGCCCAACAACGATTGAGATAAGAGGCTCCGAATAGTTCCCGTCCCGTCGACTTTGGTGGTTTTTGCCTAAAAAAGGGGTGTTTTAACCAGTGATCGATTAAAGACGCGTGGGGCACTCCCTGGGCGGCCCATTCCCCTCCCCGGTCATAGGTTTTTTGCCCTTGGCTAAATTTTTGAACAGCTAAATCAATTAATACATTGCCCGGTCCCGTATCCCATCCCCAAATTTCCTGCTGCCAATTCTCTTGCGCTGTCGGCGGTAAATAAGTCACATTACCGATTCCCCCCAGGTTTTGAATGCAGCGGTGTTCCGTGGGATGAGCCAATAAGCAAGCGTCAATTTTGGCCACGAGTGGAGCCCCCTGCCCCCCAGCGGCAATATCAGCCACGCGAAAGTTACTAACGGTGGGAATCCCCGTTAAATGGGCGATCACTGCTCCTCGCCCTAACTGCCAACTATAACCCAGGGACGCAGGGTGATCAGCATTAGGAGGGCGGTGGAAGAGGGTTTGCCCATGGGAACCGATTAACGTGGCGGGGGGGAGTCCCTGTTGAATCATTTGGGCCGCTTTGGCAAACTGAACGGCGATCGCGTCGTCTAAGCGGGCGATTGCGGCAGGACTGGTATGGTGTTCTGCGCACAGGTCCAAGATTTCTTGGCGCAATTCACGCGGGTATTCATAGGTTGCGCCTTGGATCAAGTCAACCTGTAGTGCCAATTTCGAGCCAGTGATCTTCACTAAACACGCATCAATGCCATCCACAGACGTGCCACTCATTAAGCCAACACAATACATAATCGCCTCTGGGGGATTGATCAGGTCTCGATCACTATCACTGTAACCGCGATGCCATGGTAATTAATCCCTGTTGCCCGATTAAAATTTCTCGTAAAAATGTGCAAATAAAGACCCAGAGGATAGGCGCGAGATCCACACCGCCGATGGGGGGAATTAGGCGCCGTAGGGGCATGAGTAACGGCTCTGTGGGCAGGGCGATCAAGCGCCAGGGCATCTTGGTGAGTTCAACTTGAGGATACCAAGTCAAAATAATTCTAAAAATAAATAGAACCGTCATTAACGCCAGCAGGATACCCAAACCCTGACCGGCGATCGCCGCATAGTTCATAGTCGTTCCTTGTTAAAAATAAGATTAACAGTATTGGTCAAGATATTCAGCTTTGGGAGTTTGGCAGATTGCCATCATCAGCAAAACGAATAATATCGTCATCTCCCAAGTATTCGCCATTCTGCACTTCAATCAACACCAAATCGATGACGCCAGGGTTTTCGACACGGTGGGGCGTGTTCATCGGCACATAGGTTGATTCTTTTTGGCGTAGAAATCTTTCTTCACCGTTGCAAGTCACTTTTGCCGTCCCTGAAACAACAACCCAATGCTCACTGCGATGATAGTGCATTTGGGTGCTCATGTGGTGGCCCGGCTTAACCACAATCCGGTTAATCCGATACCGTGCTCCTTCTTCTAAAATAGTCACCATTCCCCATGGGGGGGTCCGGGTTGAATGAATCGGATCAGGGGAACGCAATGGTGCTTCCGTGGCAGAATCATTCGTTACAGAGGGGGGAAAGTCATTCACCATAAGCGTCTCAGTGCATGCTTTTGGTTTTATTGTAAGCTAGGGTCGCACGTAGTGGGTGGTTAGTTATTTAGCGCAAAAGCTTCGATCAGCGGGATCGAAGCTTTTGTGGGAAGCGGATGGTTAATTAGATAAGCAGACAATCACAGCGCTAAGCGACCTGCTTCATACCCCCAAGCAGGCGTCATTGCATCGGAGGAAGCAGCGGCATTCGTGGCTGCCTCTGCCGGATCTTGGCTATGGCCTGCCAGGGAACTGACCTTAACACAGTTGGGCGTAAACAAGAAAATACTTTCACCAATTCGCTCTTGGTGACCATCCATGGCAAAAGTTCCTCCTGCAACGAAATCAACCGCCCGTTGGGCCTCGTCGGGATCCATCACATTGAGGTTAAGAACAACCGACTTGCGTTCCCTGAGGGTTTGAATGACTTGGGGCATTTCATCAAAGGAATGGGGTTCCACTACAACGACTTCTGCCACATTGTTATTGATGCCGGGCATACCAATCACGTTATTTCTAGCTCCTGTACCAAGGACTGTTTCATTACTTAAGTTAAGGGGCTCGCGGCTGGGGCGACTAGGGGGGGGAACGTCTTCAACTGCAGAGGGAGAGGCGGCAGCTTGCTGAGGCCAATCCATTTCTTCGTAGTCTTCCTCATATTCATCATGTTCGCTGATGCCAACGAAGTCTTTTAGTTTAGTTAAAATCATAAGTTACCGTCCATATGTCCTGGTTTAAGTAAAAGCGGTAAAGCAGAGGGAAAAGTGACAACAGGCGCAATCTGTTCCTTGAGACAGTGGGCGATCAGCTGGGTATTAGAACAATCCCCAAACATTGCTTGCCCAGAATCATGATCTTTCAAGAACCTTAACTAGAGGATGAGCGGCAACCCAGTGGCGAGGAGCGACTAAGACCGATCATTAAAATTGTGCAGACTGTTATCGCTAGCAATTTTTCCCTAATGTCGTCACAATTTGCAGGAATGTTCCCGCTATTATAAGGGGTGATCAAGCCAGAACACCAAAGACACACCAATGCGAGAACTAGCGAGGTTTGCCAAACCGAGACGGTTAATTCCTTAGAATTAACCCTTTCAACGTTGCTCAGCCTTTTGCTAAACAACGTTTTGGGGAAATTTTACATCTTCCCCAGCCCTACTGTTGCGGGTGACTGTTTACGTTTCACCGACTAGGGTTTATGGGCATTGGTGTCAATCTTCGTCTTCGTCAGCATTGACTTGCTTCAGATGGATATGCTTACGACCGAGGGTGATCTCAAACTCATCGCCAACATTGAGATTCATTTTTTTTGTGTAGGCAGCTCCAATGAGAAGATTTCCATTAGACTGAACGCTAATGCGATAACTCGCAGAACGCCCTCCCCGTCCTTGACTATTAGCGGAACTATCCAAATCAATTTCTTTGGCTTCCATTAGGGCATTGTAAAATTTCATCATGTTGACCCGAGGGAGGCCCTTTTTGGTGGAAGTTACATAGCCGCAGACTTTTGCCTTCTCTTCTTTGGGAAGATCACCGAGTTCTTCGATTTTGTCGAGCAGTTCTTGACCCGTTAAAGGTTTAGTTGCAGTAGTTTTAGCCATTAATTTTTGCGTGACTGTAGTGTAATGGTAGAAAGTCAGGCGATAAACTCAAGTTGGTTAATCAAGAGAATTAACGAGCTTAAAGCTTGCTTCTTTATTTATATTACACGTTTCTAGCAAAAATCATCTCATTCATTAAGGAAAATAATCCCTAATTTTTACTGTTTTGTCTGCCAGGATGACCGAGGAATACCGCTAAAACTCAAGCAGGATTCCGGGGGATTTTTCCTATTTTCTCGTGATGGTAAACCAATAATGCAAGGGACTTATTGAGGCGTTAAATTGAGGCTCAGTGATGTCATTAAGTAGCACGACTTCTTTATACTTAAGGAATGAAGTTGACCACAAAAAGCCACTATAGCGTTAAAGCCTTGTTGGATTTAGCCCTACAACCCAATTATGGCCCCGCTTCCGTGCAGGCGATCGCCGATCGCCAAAATCTGCCTGCACCCTATTTAGAAAAGTTATTGATGGTATTACGTCGGGCCGGTTTAGTTAACGCTTTCCGAGGGGTTAGCGGTGGGTATCAATTGGCACAGCCACCGGAGGCGATTAGCTTAGGTCAAATATTAGCTGCCTTAGGAGAAAGTGTGGAGCCATTTCCCCAACCCCAATTGGGTCAGAACCAAGCGGAGGATTGGGTCACCTTGGGTATCTGGCGACAACTCCATCACAAGTTTGTTAACGCTCTTTACTCAATTACCTTGGCGGATCTATATTATGATGCCCGCAGTTGGCAAGCGGCCCAAGGGGAGGAGATTAACTTTATTGTTTAGTGTCATTAACACTTTCCACCAGGTGGCAAATGGTCGCCACTAAAGAGATGACAACAAGCTTCTTTGGGGAAGGGGCGTTGCGGGGCGATTTACCTTCAAGTAATCCCTCACAAAACAACTCACAAAACAACTCTTGATTATGGTGATGGGGGAGGATACCTTGCCGGTTTGGTTAAACACCGTTGTTATTTTAGTCGGAGCAGCAGTGCTAGATTATGGCGTGGGAGACCCCAAAACTTGGTTACATCCTGTGCAATGTATGGGGTGGGCGATCGCCACAGCCAGTAAATTTATCTTGGCCCACCAGGCTAGTCCCCGGGGCCGACGATGGTTCGGGGTGTTACTGGGGTTGAGCCTCATTCTCGGTAGTGGGTTACTGGCTTGGACGGTGGTTTACATTAGTGGGCAGATTTCGCCTGTCTTGGCCATTGTGATTCAAAGTGTTGGTGTGGCCAGTTGTTTGGCAGGACGCAGCCTCGCGCAAGCGGCCCGGTCAGTCATTATGCCACTGCAAAATCAAGATTTAACCACGGCTCGCCAAGCCTTGGGGCAATTTGTGGGACGGGATACTGATCAGTTAGATAAGACAGAGATTGTGCGGGCCGTGGTGGAAAGTGTCGCGGAAAATACGGTGGATGGGGTCACAGCGCCCTTGTTTTATGCCCTCATCGGAACGGCTATGCCTCTGATTGGCCCCTGGCCCCTGGCGATCGCCTACAAAGCAGCCAGCACATTAGACTCGATGATTGGCTATCGTCGGCCGCCCTACACTGACTTGGGATGGTTTAGTGCCCAGTTGGAAGACCGCTTAACGTGGCTACCCTGCCGTTTGACCGTCTTAATGTTGGCGTTATTGTCCGGTCAACCAAAGCAACAGTTACGAATTTGTCGTCGGGACGCCCCCCAGGATCCGAGTCCCAATTCCGGTTGGAGTGAATGTATTTACGCGGCAATTTTAGGGGTGCAATTGGGAGGCAACAATGTTTATCACGGCGTGGTTAAGCGGAAACCCCCATTGGGCGATCGCCGTTTTCCCCTGACCGTAGACACGGTAGAACAAGCCCTAAGCTATTCTCGCCTAGTATTTCTCTGGCAATTATTATGCGGAGGGGCGATGATTACTGGTGGCCAGCTGGCAGCAGTGCTGTTAATCCGATGATCATTTGAAATTCGGCCGTCTAGTTTTTGGGGCGGTCGTCGTTCTGAAGGTTGTTTTGTTTCCAGATTGCTGCCCAGAGGTTAACGAGGAAGCTGGGACTATCGTGG
>JBEAQB010000099.1:0-2984 GCA_041164125.1 Cyanobacteriota bacterium | reverse complement strand
TTTTTCTCAATAATGAGCCTGAAAAACCAGCCTATTGAGAATCATAGAGTTATTTTGACGGCTGCCAATGGCTGAAAGCCTGATTGCTTCGTTGAGGCCGATTTAGTATGCGTTTGCCCTGTGTTCAACCCCCGTCTACTTGACATTTTTCCTATAGATTAATTTACCATTTTCCTATCCTGGCGAGCAACATCCTACTATGCAATCGCTTACTCAACGGTGTAATCTAGAAAGGTTGTCAATTTTTAAGATTCGAGTAATCCCATGGCAGTTCCCAAGAAGAAAACCTCTAAAACCAAGCGTGATCAACGCCGGGCCCACTGGCGCAAACAAGCTTCCTACGAAGCCCAGAAAGCCCTATCCCTCGGCAAGTCGATCCTCTCCGGCCGCTCGACCTTCCTGTATCCTCCCAATGAAGTGGAAGAGGATGACGAGGAGTAAAGCGTGAACGATTGAAGTGAGGGACAGTTGCGCCCTCATCGTTTTTTTCTCTACTAAATTAAAGTTTGTGAAATAAACAGCGATACACCGGGCGTTCTAACTTAAAACAGGCAATTTCTCGTTCTGTCGGTACCGGTAAAGGGTTTTCTGCTAACCAAGGAGTTATATGGGCTAACGCGAACCGATCATTTTCTGTAAATCGGTCTTTCATTTCCTGGGCCACGTCCTCCACATCAGACTGTAAAAAGACTTCCCCCTGAGGCGTTAAAAATTTGGCGATCGCCGACACCAATTCCGGTTGGGCAACGCGGCGTTTCAGGTGGCGTTGTTTAAACCAGGGATCGGGAAATTGAATACTGACCCGTTGTAGGGGCCGGGGTAAGGCGGCAAAAAAACCGTCGGGTTCTACATTAATGTTGCCAAACAGAAAATGGAGGTTGTTTAAGCCTTGGCGATCGGCGATGTGATTGGCTTCAATCACCAAGGGTTCGCGAATTTCAACCCCCAAAAAATTCCAGTCGGGACACTGGGACGCCATGGTCACTAAAAACCGTCCCCGGGCACAGCCAATATCAAGGTGTAGGGGACAATGGAGATGGGAATAAACCGCTGCCCAGTCGGGCACAGTCAACCGCTGCCGATATTTCTGACTGAGGGGATTAACATGCTGACGGACGCGGACTCTAGCCAAAGAACAATTCTCCGATGAAAGGGCAAGTCCCTTTATTTTCGGCTATTTTGGGTTGGGTTGTGCCTAGCCCAAGCGTTCAGCCACTAAACTGCCGAGCCAGATGCCGATCGCCCCGCAGATCAAACTGCCCAAGCCATAGATAAGACTGCCGCTGATGTTCCCTGTCCGCAATAGCGCCGTTACTTCCAGGGCAAAGGTGGAGAAGGTGGTATAGGCCCCTAAAAACCCCACAGCGACTAATAAGCGCAGATCCGGGGTCATGGCGCCAGGGGGAATATCGAGGGTCACCAGCATGCCCATCAAAACACACCCCGAAAAGTTGACGAGAAAGGTGGCATAGGGAAAATCATTGCCGAACCAACGGGCAAATAGGAGGGTGGCGTAATAGCGTCCCCAGGCCCCAGGGATGGCGCCCAAGGCAATGGCGATCGGCGATCGGATCGCCAAGGGCAGCTCTGTCAGTCCACTTAGAAAGAGTTTCATCCGGTCAAAAATACTCAGCCGTTAACGCCTCCCATTCTGCCATTATTGTTAGTGGTGAACTTTGTCTAACGTTGCGGTATGCCGAAATTGACCCTGTCTCGATTCAATGAACGATTGAATCGTCTGCCCCACTTTGAACGCTGGTTGTGGTTGGGTATCAGTATTTTGGGGTTATTGGCAGTGTTAAACCATGCCATGTGGCGGGATGAAGTCAATGGGTGGTTAATTGCGCGGGATAGTCTTGATTTCTCGGATTTTTGGCAGAATATTCGCTACGAAGGGCATCCGATTTTATGGTATGGCTGTCTGTGGTTGCTGAATCAGATCACCCCTAACCCCCTGGCCATGCAATTATTTCACCTTGTCCTGGCCCTAACGGCGATCGCCTTTTTTTTGCGATATGCCCCCTTCAGTCGCTTACAAAAAACCCTTTTTATTTTGGGGTATTTGCCCTTTTATGAGTATTTAATTATTAGCCGCAATTACGCGTTTGGCATGTTGGGGTTATTTATCTTTTGTGCGGTGTTTCCCCGTCGCCACACCACCTATTTACCCCTAGCAGCGGCGTTAGCATTAATGGCCAGCAGCAATGCTTACGCCTTAATGATTAGTTTCTGTTTGGCGATCGCCTTGGTGGGGGAATGGGTAGGACAGAAGCCATTACAGATTCCCTTGATGGCCCCGCGTTGGGATCGGGGGGTGAGCTTAATGATTTACGCCATTGCGGTGGGTTTATCCGTGTGGATGTTAATGCCCCCCGGCGATAGTACGCTCCAGGGCGGAGCCGATCAGTGGTTTTTGCAATGGGATTTTCATCGCTTTAACCAAGCCATGAGCCGGATTTGGAATAGCTATATTTTGATTTTGGTTCCCGGGGATGCCAGACCCTTGGATGTGGGATTATTCTCATTTTTGTCGGTAATGATTTTGCTGATTTTTAGCCTCTTTTTTAGTGATTATCCGGTTATTCTGGGATTCTACCTATTCGCTTCTGGCGGAATTTTATTGTTTACCTATCTGAAATTTTTAGGCTCGGCTCGCCATTATGGCCATTTATATTTAGTCCTCATTACCGCTTATTGGCTTAGTCATTACTATTCCCCCTTACCGTTAATTACTAAAACCGCTAAACAAAACTGGCAAACCGTTTATCGTTGGGGTCAACGCCTTGCCCCGCCGTTGTTGACACTCATTTTAACCACCCAGTTAATCGCCGGTCTTGTGGGGTATATTCGCGTGGTGACGTTACCCTATTCCGCCAGTCGGGCAACGGCCGCCTATCTACAACAAACAGGCTTGGAGCAATTACCGTTAATCGGCAGTGAAGATTTTGCCGTTAGTCCCATTAGTGGCTACCTCAATGGCCTTA
>JBEAQB010000098.1:0-11173 GCA_041164125.1 Cyanobacteriota bacterium | reverse complement strand
CCCCCATTATGATCCTCTCTCCTTCCCTCAAAACCCATCAGAAAAATAACCATCAAGCCGATTGTCCGGATTGGTGGTCTAGGGCGATCGCCAATAACCTCGTGAATAACGACTGATCCCGGCGATCGCCTTGCCCCAGGTTTAGTCTCCTGAGATAAAATGTGGAAGTCGTCAAAGCCCGATTGCTGGAGGACAAAGCGTTGGATGAATTTCGGTCAGCGTTAGAGTTGGCGACGGAGGAAGAACTGAGCCACCTGACTCAAATCCTCTTTTGTCGTAAGTTTAATCCCCTAGATTATCTGCAAACCCCCCACCCCTTGGAGGTACAGAGTCAAGATCTCTCCCACTGGATGGATTCCCTCGAACATCGATTCCGTTACTTGGCCGCGGATGGGTTAACCGTATTGCGAGGCAAGGCGGAGGAATTTAGCTATCGAGATACCCTCATTCGGGTTTGTCAATTTCTCAAAGTGCCCTATGCCAAGCAGATGACCACGTTGGATATTGAAACGGATATTTTTCTGCATTTGGTTAACCAAGCCTGGAAACGGTTACCGAAGTCGGAGCAACATGATTTAACGGCCCAAATTCAGCAGTCCCTGGCCAAGTCTCCCCTGCCAGAACCCCTACCCTTACAAATTCAACATAATCCTGTCGCTGTTATTCTTAAGGGCAGTGGGGCGATCGCCGTTAGTTCGGTGTTACGACCCTTG
The DNA here is from genome assembly GCA_041164125.1 of Cyanobacteriota bacterium. Classification (GTDB taxonomy): domain Bacteria; phylum Cyanobacteriota; class Cyanobacteriia; order Cyanobacteriales; family Microcystaceae; genus Synechocystis. The sequence continues at coordinate 10,460 of JBEAQB010000098.1, read as the reverse complement.
TTACTGAAGCGAATATTGCAGGAAGTCACGCTACATATTGCCAAATACCAGGTGGCTAAGTCAGCCTTGGTTAAAGGCGGTTTAAGTGCAGCAAGCCAATTACAAAACCAACTGGCATTGCAAACGGCCCGGCAAGGGGTAGTCATGAGTACGGCCCGTTATGGCGCCGTCAGAACCGTGTTTTCCGTCCTTGGGCCGGTGTTGTGGGGCTGGTTTTTGGCAGATCTAGGCTGGCGGGCGATCGCCACTAATTACGGTCGCATTATCCCGGTAATTTTTGCCTTGGCCCAGATTCGCCTTACCCGCGATACCTGTTGGCAACTGGCGTAAGGTTTTTTTCTTGAAAAAGTATTCCCTACCTTCATTCAATCCAGAACGTGTTGGGCTTTATTTGGGCTTAACCATTCTCCCGTTTAACCCCATCCTTGGCGTTTTGCCCTTACTCTTTGCGTTCCTCAGTCCTTGGATTCGCTGCTTTAAACGTCTGGCGACGGCGCCAACGGCGAAAGGGTGGGGCATTTTAGCGATTTGGTTGATTTTCACGACCCTCATCGCCCAGGATAAGGGAGAAGCTGCGTTGGGGCTAGCCAATTTTTTGCCCTATTTTGCGTTGTTTATTGCCTTTAGTCAGGTGGTTCGTCGTTTTGCCCACTTGGAACGTCTGGCTTGGCTATTGACGGGTAGTGGCTTGCTGTTAGTGGTTCTCGGTTTGGGTCAAGTGTATGGCGATTGGCAAAGTCCGGGGTGGTTAACGGCGATCGGCACCAATTTAGTGGCGGGGGGGCGACCGGAGGGGCGGATGTCATCACTGTTGATGTATACGAATTTATTGTCTGCTTGGTTATTGTTGATTTTTCCCCTCAGTTTAGGGCTATTGATTCAAGCTCGCCGGGGTTGGGGTCGTGCCAAAATACCGACATCGCCGTTACTGGTGTGGGGCTTGGCCGCAACCTGTGTCCTAGAGGCGATCGCCTTGGGGCTGACGGATTCCCGTAGTGCCTGGGGCATTGGACTATTGATTGGGGTAATTTATGCCGTCTATTTAAGCTGGTATTGGCTGGTGGGTTTGGCGGGGGTGATAACCGGGATGGTGCTGTGGGCTGCCTTTGGCCCGATGGGGAAGGCCCCCTTGCGGCAAATTGTCCCCCGGGCCGTGTGGGGAAGACTATCTGATGAATTGTACCCAGATCGATCTCTAACAGCCCTGCGAAGTACCCAATGGCAGTTTGCTAGCCAGATGTTTACCGACCGACCGCTTACCGGTTGGGGGTTGCGGAATTTTACGCCGTTGTATGAGCAAGCCATGAATGTGTGGTTGGGTCATCCCCACAGTTTGCCGTTGATGTTGTTGGCGGAAACAGGTTTGGTGGGAACCGCCCTGATGTTGGGATTAGTGGGCTGGATTTTATGGCGGGCGGTGCGGTTGTTGATCACCTTGGCACAATTCTCCCAATCTCCCCGGCGTCAAGGGCAGTTTTTGCTGTTAATGTCCTATTTAGTCGGCTTTGGGGCGCTCTGTTTGTATAATCTCACCGATGTCACCCTGTTCGACCTCCGCAATAATTTACTGAGCTGGAGCTATCTCGCGGCGATCGCCGGGGTTACAGAACACTACGATGGCCGGCTGCAGCGCCCCCCCTCAAACGCCGCACCCCAATCCTAACCCCTACTCCTTACTCCCCATTCCCTACTCCCTACTCCCATGCCCACCCCCGCCATCATCGCCCAGGATTTGTGTTTCCAATGGTCCGCCGACCATCCTGGTTTAACGAACTGTAACTTGTCGGTACCCAAGGGGGAATTTTGGATGCTACTGGGAACCAACGGCAGTGGTAAGTCTACCCTGTTACGGCTACTGGCCGGTTTACTTCCTCCAAAAGCAGGCACCGTTCAACTTTCGGAACCCATGGGCTTCGTTTTTCAAAATCCCGATCACCAATTGGTAATGCCGACGGTGGGGGCCGACATTGCCTTTGGGTTGGTGAAAGAGAAATTACCCTTTCCTCAAGTACGGGAACGGGTGGCCGAAGCGTTACAGGCGGTAAATTTAAGTCAAATGGAACGCCGCCCCATTTATGCCCTCAGTGGGGGGCAAAAACAACGTATTGCCATTGCCGGGGCGATCGCCAGGCATTGTGAAGTGTTGTTGCTAGACGAACCAACCGCATTACTGGATAGGGATACCCAACAGGAGTTGGTGGTGCAGGTGCAAACATTAGTCAAAAATCGGGGCATAACGGCCCTGTGGGTTACCCACCGCTTAGAAGAACTGAACTATTGTGACGGTGCGTTTTTGTTAGAAGCTGGCAAAGTTGTTGCCCAGGGGGATCCAGAACCGATCAAACACCGATTGATGTCGACGCAAGGACGACCCCAGGCAGACGGTTAACTGAGCCAACCAGTTTTTAGTCCCGGTAACAAAGGCATAAAGGCCTGCATTTGCTCAAAGCGTGCTTCCCGTATTTCGTACATCATGTTGATTAACTGATCGGAATTGGGTGCTGCCAAAATTTTTTCTTTAATGTCCATAAACCCCTCATCCAAAATTTGATTGGCGATCGCCAAATCATCAGTCCCTTGCAGTTTTTGATAGAGCGAACTAAATTCAGCTTTTAAGGGTTGACTATCTGGCGTTTGCGGGAAAGCGGCCACCATTGCTCCCAACGCTTGCCGCAGTTGCTGAAGCTCAACTTGATCAGCTTGCTCTGCCATGACAACCGTTTGAGGTTGATAACTCGCTAAGGTTTCTAGACCCGTATAATTTTCCGGAACATCTGTCGCAGGCATAAACAGGGTAAAAGCGGAAACAACAAAACAACCAACACACATAACGTTAATGTTCCTACCATAATTTGCGATTGAGAATAACCAAAAATTAACGATAATCATTGAGAATTTTATATCGTTTTTTAGCCCTCAAGTTTTCGTTACTTTAGCAAAAAAAATTTGTCATGACTGCGACCGATTTTACCCCCCAGCACTGGAGATGTTGAATCTGCCATAATCTGCCATAAGTAGACGGGGGTTGAAAATTGTAAGATCCCCCCGCCTATCGGCACCCCCTTGTCAAGGGGGGCTGGGGGGGATCGAGCACAAAACCAAGCTTCTATTTAATTACAATTAGGTACTTAGCGGCGATTTCGGAGTCCGTGACTGATCAGGAAATTAGGTGCTGAAGTATTTAGCCGTAGGATGATAGGCAATGATCGCCGTTGTGGATTGTTCTGGGTAGACTTGTTCACTTTCATCCATATAAAGGCCAATGCGATCCGTTTGGAGTAAATCCAACTGGGTGTATTGATCCTGCATATTGGGGCAAGCGGGATAACCGAAGCTATAGCGGGATCCTTGGTAACGTTGTTGAAGAATATCGCGGATATTGTCGGGGTCTAAATTACCAAAGCCTAATTCCTGACGAATACGGGCGTGGGTCCATTCCGCTAGGGCCTCTGCCATTTGCACCGCCATGCCGTGGAAGTACAGGTAATCGGTGTAATTGTCTCCGGCAAAGAGTTTTTGGGCATATTCCGTGGCAATTTCCCCCACGGTCACCGCCTGCAGTGGAAATACGTCGGTTAAACCCGATTCTTTACTGGCAAAAAAGTCAGCGATGCAGAGCCGGCGACCGGATTTTTGGCGAGGAAATTCAAACTGGGCAATGGGGTCGGCTTCGGCAGGAATGTGACCGTTGTTTTGGCTGACCGTTTTGGGGTCGTAAATGTAAAGGGTGTTGCCTGCCGATTGACAGGGAAAATAACCATACACCACGGTGGGATGGAGCAGATTGTCTGTCACCACTTTTTCTTGCCAATCTGCCAGAATGGGATGGACTTTTTCAGTTAAGAACTGATCGTATTCCTCGCGGCTCTGATCCTTGGGTTTACGGAATTGCCATTGCCCCACAAACAGGGCTTGTAAGTCTAAATAAGGAAAAACTTCCTGTACAGAGATTTCAGAGGGCTGTAAAATCTGGGTTCCCCAGAAAGGCGGTGTGGGGCGTTCAATATCAGCATCAACCGCGTCCGATCGCCGGGTATCGATGACAACGGGTTCAGCGGGTTTATCCGTGGCATCAATAAGTTTTTCTTCCTCAATACCAAAATTAGTCTTTGCGCCGTTTGCTTCCCCAGCGCCATTACCATTGGCGTCGGCATAGTCCCCTAAAAAGCCCTGGAAATCATCCCAATTTTGGGAGTGTTTCGCAGGCATGAGTTTATCCATAAAATGCAGATCAGCAAAGGCATCTTTACCGTAAACCACCTGACCTTTGTAAGTCTGTTGACAATCCTGATGGACGAATTTGGGAGTAAGGGCCGCCCCACCAAGGATAACGGGAACTGTAATCCCTGCTTGGTTGAAAACGTCTAAATTTTCCTTCATAAACGCCGTGGATTTCACCAATAGTCCACTCATGGCAATGCAATCGGGTTGGTGCTCTTTGTAGGCTTGGATGATATTTTCCACCGGCTGTTTAATGCCTAAATTAATCACTCGATAACCGTTGTTCGAGAGAATAATATCCACCAGATTTTTGCCAATATCATGGACATCCCCTTTGACGGTGGCAATTAAAAACGTCCCTTTGGCATTATCCGCAGAATCATCCTTATCCATGTGGGGTTCCAAAAAAGCAACAGCGGCTTTCATGGTTTGAGCCGATTGCAAGACGAAGGGCAATTGCATTTGCCCCGATCCAAACAGTTCCCCCACCACTTTCATGCCATCCAACAAATAAATGTTAATAATGTCCAGGGGGGGATAAAGCGTTAACGCTTCATTTAAGGCATCCTCTAACCCCAACCGTTCCCCATCAATAATGTGTCGTTTCAGACGTTCCTCAACGGGTAGACTAGCATCACCGGATTTATCCCGTTTTGTCGTTTTCCCTGCAAATAACGTCGTCAGTTTTCCTAAAGGGTCGTAGGTGCAAACATCGCCGTCAAATTCCCGGCGATCAAAGATTAAATCCCGACAAATTTGTTGATGTTCAGGGTCAATTTTGGCCAGGGGCAAAATTTTATTGGCACTGACAATGGCCGCATCCATGCCCACCTGCATACACTCATGGAGGAAGACAGAGTTTAATACCTGACGGGCGGCGGGATTTAAGCCAAAGGATACATTGGAAACCCCTAATAAAATGTGGCAACCGGGTAATTCTGCCCGAATGCGTTTGATAGCCTCCACCGTGGCTTTGCCGTTTTCTCGGTCTTCTTCAATGCCAGTCGAAATGGGTAAGGCTAAGGGATCAAAGAAAATCTCATGGGGTGGCAACCCAAAGGCGATCGCCGCCTCGTAGGCCCGTTGGGCAATCTTAAATTTTTTATCCGCGGTGCGTCCCATCCCCTCTTCATCAATGGTGCCGATGACAATCCCGGCCCCATATTCCTTGGCCAGTGCTAAGACCTTGATAAACCGTTCTTCCCCGTCTTCGTAGTTGGTGGAGTTGAGAATACATTTCCCCCCGGCAACTTTTAACCCCGACTCCATTTTTTGCCACTCGGTGGAGTCTAACATTAACGGTAGGGTAACGTTATTGACCAAACGGGAAGCTAATTCTTTCATATCCCGTACCCCATCCCGACCAACGTAATCCACGTTGACATCGAGAATTTGCGCCCCTTCCTTTACCTGGGATTTAGCCAAGGAAACCAAACTATCCCAATCTTCGGCGTTGAGCAAATCCCGGCATTTCTTCGAGCCGCTGGCGTTGAGCCGTTCCCCCACAATTAAAAAGGAGTTTTCCTGGGTATAGGTTTGGGTGGAATAAATTGACGCAGCACTGGGTTCTAACTCCGGGTGACGCACCTTGGGGGTTAGGGTTTTGGCAATGTCCGCTAAGGCCTTAATGTGATCGGGTCGGGTACCACAACAGCCACCAATGACTTGTACTCCTAGATCCTCAATGAAATGCATCAAGGACATTTGTAGTTCCACCGGGGTTAGCCGATAAAAGGCTTGCCCCCCCACATTTTCCGGTAGCCCGGCATTGGGAATACAGGACACCACAAAGGGAGAATGTTCCGACAGGTATCGAACATGTTCCTTCATCAAATCGGGTCCCGTGGCACAGTTCAGCCCCAAAATATCAATGGGGTAGCGCTCCAAAATGGTCAAGGCCGCTGCCATTTCCGTCCCTACCAACATCGTGCCCATGGTTTCCATGGTGACCGACACCATCAACGGTAGGCGATCGCCCTTTTCTGCAAAAACCTGTTCAATGGCATTTAACGCCGCCTTAATTTGCAACACATCTTGGCAGGTTTCCACCAACAGCAGGTCAACCCCCCCGTCATATAACCCCTTTACCTGTTCCACGTAGGCATTTTTTAACGTGTCATAATCCACATGTCCTAGCGTGGGAAGTTTTGTCCCTGGTCCCATGGAACCCGCGACAAATCTAGGTTTTTCTGGGGTGCTAAATTCCGCCGCCACCGATTTTGCTAACTCCGCCGCCGTTTTATTCAGGTAATAGCTCTGATCGGCCAAATCATATTCCGCCAACACCAACGGTGTACCCCCAAAGGTATCTGTTTCCACCACATCCGCCCCGGCTTCAAAAAAGGCACGATGCACCGTGGCTACCGCTTCCGGTTTGGTATGCACTAAATATTCATTACAGCCTTCGTATTCCGGGCCGCCAAAATCCGCGGCGGTGAGTTCCTGCACCTGTAAGTTAGTGCCCATGGCCCCATCAAAAACCAGCACGGGGCGTTGAGGGCTATTGAGGCGATCGAGGAAAGCACTTTTCATGGGTTGACAGGTCAGGAAAACAGGAGCTAAAGGCTATTATATGGGGATGAAGGGTCGCCTTCAACTTGCTGTCTCTGGGGGCGTAATGGGTCATGGTGAGACAAAACACAATACACTGTGGTAAGGCTACTGTTGACAACGCTTAAAAATGAAACAATGTTAGACCAAACAACCTTTGCCCAACGTTTAACGACTCTTGAGCAGACAGTGCTTGACCTTCAGCGAAAGGTTAATAATCAACCTAATTCTGAAAATTGGTTGGAAACGCTTATTGGTTCAATCTCTGATGAGTCAGCTTTCTCTGAAGCATTAGACTATGGACGTCGTTTTCGTCAAATTGATCAGCCCATTATTGACCCGAAATGTGAGTGATTTTCACCAATTTCCGGGCTTATTGATGGAGAATTGGACAGTCTAGAGCAAGGAGTGAATTTACTTTAAACGACCCGATCGCAAAATACTGATCACCAGCCAGGAACCCACCAGAGCGGCGGCGGCAAACAGAAGATTGGCAATCAAGGTCAGTTGTTGACTGTTGGAACCCACGGAAATGATGGCGGCCCCCATAATTAATGATCCCAGCACAATACTAAATGAAAGACGGTTGGCGGATTTATCAATGCTGCGGCGCACTGGTTCAAGGTCGGGGATGCGCACATTCCATTGCAGGGTTTCTGTGGTTAGGCGATCGAGCAACACATCCATTTGTCGGGGCACTTTTAGGGATAAGGATTTTAAGTCCAAGACACTGCGGAGGCTAGTTTGTAGGGGGCTGGTGCCAAACAATTGACGGCGAAACAGATCGGTGATTAAGGGGTTAATTTCGGTGATTAAGTTCAATTCAGGGTTGAATTGACGGCCGGCCCCCTCTAAGTTGGCTAAACATTTGGCATACAGCCCTAAACTGGCGGGAACTTTGAGTTTGTTCACCCTGGCAATTTGTAAAAATTCGTAGACGATTTCACTGAATTTAAATTCTGCTAAGCTCAGGTCGTAATATTTTCGCAACATGCGTTCGTAATCGACTTCGAGGCGCTGCAAGTTAGACTGACCGACGGATTCTGATAACGCTACAGTGAGTTGGCTACAGCGTTTGGCATCCAGGTCAACGATCGCCAGGAGCATTTCCGTTAAGCGTTCCCGAGTACGGGGATCGAGTCGGCCAATCATGCCGCAGTCAATAATGGCGATGCGGCCATCACTGAGGTAAAAGAGATTGCCAGGATGGGGATCGGCATGGAAAAAGCCATCAAGATAGAGTTGTTGGAAAAATGCCCTAAATAGTAAGGTGGTAATTTCTTGTTTACGGTCTGCTAGGGATTTGCCCGTCGGGGGTTGGGTGATATCCGCTGTTAAAATCGGGACGCCGTCGAGCCATTCCAAAACCAAAAATTTTTCGTTAGTAAATTGCCAATAGACTTTGGGAATAATGACTTGACTAGGATCAAACCAAGTGGTTTTGGCTAAATTTTTCCGCAAGGTGTCGGTATAGCCTGCTTCGGTGGTGAAATTTAATTCTGCCTGCACCGTTTGGGTGAATTCGTCCGCTAATTTGACGATGTCATAGTCTTGGCCAAAGTCTGTCAAGGCGATCAGTTCAGCAATATCTTTAATCAGCAGGCTATCTTGTTCGACGATGGTATCAATGCCGGGACGCTTAATCTTAATCGCCACCGCCTCCCCGGTTGATAACGTTGCTTGATGGATTTGCCCGATGGATCCCGCGGCGATCGGTTGGGGGTTAATGTCTGTGAAGGTTTCTGATAAGGGCGTTGGAAAGTCTTTGGCCAACAGCGCTTCAATCTCTGCCCATGGGACGGGGGGGACATTCGATTGTAGAGCACTCAAGGCGTCAATATAAATCGGTGGCAACAAGTCCGGGCGCGTACTCAGCAATTGCCCCAATTTGACATAAAAGGGGCCCAACTCCACCAAAATTCGTCGTAATACTTCCGGGGTCGGGATCTGCGGTTCATCAGCTTTTCCCCCCGTCAGCAAACGGTTCATATAGTCCCAGCCGTTACTCAACAAGATGCGGAGGATTTGCGTCCGGCGATCGCCAGATTGGGGCAAAGCAAACATGAAATTCAGTCCTAAACCAACGCCTAATAGCATAGCCTTAGAACTGTTTTGCTGCTTGTTGGGGTTGATGTGTGAATGTTGGCCCTGAAATGGGACTTAATTGGGCAACTGGGTAATTTATTGTCCTAATAGTTCCAAAAATTGCGCTTCGGAGAGTTGGGGAATACCTAACTTTTTCGCTTTTTTGAGCTTAGCACCGGGTGCTTTCCCCACCACCACATAATCCGTTTTGGAACTGGGGGCACTGGTATAGTGAGCATCCAGGTTTTGTAGTTGTACCTTGGCCGTCTCCCGATTCATCGCATTTAAGGTTCCTAGAATGGCAACCTTTTTGTCAGTGAAGGGATGGGGCCCGCTCAGGTCTGCTGCCGCGGTTGTCGCAGGTTCATTACTCCTCTGTTCTACCGCTGTCGTGCCCGCGCTACTCTCCTGTACAGGCGCCGCTGTATCCAGCCTATCCCCAGCGCCCCCTGATTTTGCCAAGGAGACATCAGAGTCTGTCACCGGCTGAGCCAGGGTGTTTGCTTGAGCTTCCTGACGCTCGTCTAATTGTCGCTGGAGCTCTGCCACCTCACCCTGGGCAATTTGTAGCGCCACCGCCTGTTCCTTTTTCTCCACCTTGAGGCGATCGCCTTGAGCTTGGGTCGTTTCGAGTTTGACCATTAACTCTTGATTGGTCAGGCTCAGGGTCTTTTGGCTGTCTGCCAAATTGTTTAATTTACGGTTGAGTTGCGCGCGTTCCCGTTGCCACTCCTGTTCAGCCGTTGTTAACTGTTGCAGGGTGGACTCTAGGGCTTGCACCCGCTCTTGGGCGGTGTCCCTTTCTGCGTGCACGGTGTGTAATTTTTGCTGGGCTTGCGCCTGACTTGATCTTAATTGCTGAATTTGCTGCTCCAACTGACCCACTTGCTCTCGTTCGGCTAATTGCTGAGCTATTGCAGCTTGCCGCTCTTGATCTGCCTGCTGGAGTTGATCGCTTAGTTGCTGGTTTTTGGCTGCCCACGTGTCCAGTTGCAATAATTTGGGCCGGATCTCTGTCAGGTCATTAACCGCGTGCCGTAAGCGAGCAGATAAGTGGCTATTTTCTTGTAATAGTTCCTGATTTTGCCGTTTGAGGGCATTGAGGCGATCGACTGCTGTTGCTTGTTGTTGGCTTAACTGATTGCGTAACGTTGCCACCACCTTTTCCTGGGCTTGGTAATGATGGGATAACTCATCCCGGTCTGCTAACGTTGCCTGTAATCTCGCCTGACTTTTTTGTAAATCCTGTTCGAGGTGATGTAGCTTACCTTGAATGTGTAACATCGCCCCGTCGGTCGGCTCAGCAATCGTAGTCGGCGCAGCTAAGGGAGGGGGAGACTGACTCAAGGCTTTTTGCTGAGCCTGAACATCCGCCATGGCTTGGGCAACATTACGCCGAGTTTGCCAGGCATAGATCCCTCCCCCTAAGGCAAACATCAAGCCAATCATTGGGTAACTGAGTTCTAATAGGGTCATTCCCCGCCTCCTTCCGATAGCAAAACGTCAATGCCAATCCACGATTTATACAACGTTGGACTGGATTCGTTATCCCCTTATAACAAGATTGTGACCGCTCATACATCAATAGTCGCAAATCTTAATCA
>JBEAQB010000097.1:0-6220 GCA_041164125.1 Cyanobacteriota bacterium | reverse complement strand
AATCCATCCCCTCGCCGGACAACATCCCCCAGCGGACAGCCTACTGGATGTTAGCGACCTTTTAGCGCAATATTACGACCAACACCCTGACCCCGAAAACCCAACCCAGTTGATTAGTTTTGGCACCTCGGGTCATCGGGGGTCAGCCCTTAACGGGACTTTTAACGAGGCCCATATTTTAGCCGTTACCCAAGGGGTCGTAGACTATCGTCAGAGCCAAGGCATTACGGGCCCCCTTTATCTGGGCATGGATAGCCACCCCCTATCTGAACCCGCGCAGAAAACAGCCTTAGAAGTATTAGCGGCAAACCAAGTAGAGACTTTCCTGACGACAGCCAGCGATTTAACGCGTTTTACTCCGACTCCGGCGGTTTCCTACGCGATTTTGAGCTATAACCAAGGGCGTAGGGAAGGGTTAGCCGATGGCATTATCATTACTCCCTCCCACAATCCCCCAGCCGACGGCGGTTTTAAATACAATCCCCCCTCCGGTGGTCCCGCTGAACCGGAAGCGACAAAATGGATTCAACATCGGGCCAACGCGTTACTCAGCCAGGGCAACCAAGGGGTAAAACGGCTTGATTATGCCCAAGCATTAAAGGCCTCCACCACCCACGCCCATGATTTTGTTACCCCCTATGTCAATGACCTGGAGCAGATTATTGACATGGCAGCCATCCGGGATGCAGGGTTGCGCCTAGGGGTTGACCCTTTGGGCGGATCAAATGTGGGTTATTGGCAGCCGATCGCCGCTAAGTATGGTCTAGATATCACCTTGATCAACCCAGGGGTGGATCCCACCTTTAAATTTATGACCCTGGATTGGGACGGCAAAATTCGCATGGATTGTTCGTCCCCCTACGCCATGGCCAGTTTGGTGAAAATTAAGGACGATTACGATATCGCCTTTGGCAACGATACGGATTCCGATCGCCATGGCATTGTGACCCGTAGCGTCGGGTTGATGAACCCCAATCATTTCCTCTCCGTGGCCATTTGGTATTTATTTAGTCACCGGGAACAGTGGTCTGGGCTATCGGCGATCGGTAAAACCCTGGTCAGCAGTAGCATGATCGACCGGGTGGGGGCAGAGATTAAGCGCAAGGTCTATGAAGTGCCGGTGGGCTTTAAATGGTTTGTTAACGGTTTATTGGATGGTTCCTTTGGCTTTGGCGGCGAAGAAAGTGCCGGCGCCTCGTTTTTAAAGAAAAATGGCACCGTTTGGACAACGGACAAGGACGGCATCATTATGGACTTGCTGGCCGCTGAAATTACGGCCAAGACGGGCAAAGATCCGGGTCAACATTACCAAGATCTGACGGCTAAACTGGGTAATCCCATCTATAAACGTCAGGACGCCCCGGCCACCCCCGAACAAAAAGCCAAACTCAGTAAACTGTCCCCAGAGGCCGTCACCGCTGCCACCCTAGCGGGGGATACCATCACCGCCAAAATGACTAAGGCCCCTGGTAACCAAGCGGCGATCGGTGGGTTAAAGGTCACCACGGATTCCGGCTGGTTTGCGGCCCGCCCCTCGGGAACGGAAAACGTTTACAAAATTTATGCCGAAAGCTTTAAGGATGAGGCCCATTTACAGGCCATCTTCACCGAAGCAGAAGCCATTGTATCGGCGGCCATTGGTTAGCCGGCCATAAAAATCCCCCTTAACCGGGGGAAATCACAACGGCGATCGCCATTTGCACCTCAACAGGAAACACAACAGCGATCGCCAACCAGCATTAACTACGCATTAACCAAGACTTTTTGTCCTGAATTGCTTTCTTCCTTGGCCCGGAGTTGGGTCAAAATAGCATCCACATTTTTCTTGGCATCCCCAAACAACATTTGGGTGTTGTCTTTATAAAACAAGGGATTTTCCACCCCGGCATAACCAGAGGCCATACTGCGTTTCATCACCACCACCTGCTTAGACTTCCACACCTCCAACACCGGCATGCCGGCGATCGGGCTGCTGGGATCTTCCATGGCACTGGGGTTCACCGTATCGTTGGCACCAATTACTAACACCACATCGGTTTCAGGGAAATCTTCGTTAATTTCATCCATTTCCAACACAACGTCGTAGGGCACATTGGCTTCCGCCAGTAACACATTCATGTGCCCCGGTAAACGACCGGCAACGGGGTGAATGCCAAACCGGACTTCCGTTCCTTGGGCTTTTAATAATTTAGTGATTTCCGCCACAGGGTGTTGGGCTTGGGCCACCGCCATGCCGTAACCGGGGGTAATGATCACCGTTTGAGCATCCAGCAGGGCTTCGGCCACATCTTCCACAGTGGTGCTGGTGGCAGTGCCTGTAATGGCTTGGGCTTCCCCTTGCGGTGCGGAACTCCCTTCCCCAAAACCGCCCAGAATGACACTGATGAACGAGCGGTTCATGGCTTTACACATGATGTAACTCAAAATGGCACCGCTGCTACCCACTAAAGCCCCGGTGATAATCAGCAAATCATTGGAAAGCATAAAGCCCGCCGCCGCCGCCGCCCAGCCGGAATAACTGTTCAACATGGAAATAACCACCGGCATATCCGCCCCTCCGATCGCCGCCACGAGATGGAGGCCTAGTACTCCGGCAATCCCGGTCATGATCAATAAGGGGGCCAAACCAGCGGGACTATCGAGTGGCATAAATTGCACCCCAAAAACCACCGTCGCCACCAGGAGGGAAATATTCAAAAAATGGCGAGCGGGCAGCATCAAGGGCTTACTGCTGATGATGGCCCGGAGTTTGCCGAAGGCCACAATCGATCCCGTAAAGGTAACGGCCCCGATGAACACACCGATATAAATTTCAATTTGGTGAATAAACGCTTCCGACCCCGTTAAGCCTGATTCTGGGGCTAGGTAATTGGCAATGCCGACTAGAACAGCCGCTAGCCCCACAAAACTGTGCAAAATCGCCACCAATTCCGGCATGGAAGTCATGGCCACCCGGGAAGCGAGGAAAGCACCAATAACCATGGCTGGCAAAATAGCCCCCAACAGGGTAGTATAGCCACTGAAATTTCCCCCTAAGGCAGTGGCCACAAAGGCGATCGCCATCCCCGCAATGCCGTATAAATTACCGCGACGGGCGGTTTCTTGGTTGGCGAGACCCCCGAGACTGAAAATAAAGAGAACACTGGCAGCGATGTAGGCCACCGTTTGCAGACTGTTAGACATAGTAATGGCAGTGATAATTATTAATGTTTTTCAAGCTTTGAACCGAAGCAAAATGACACGTCAAACCGCTTTTACTTCCGAAACATTTTCAGCATTCGTTGGGTCACTAAGAAGCCCCCAGCAATGTTAATGGTGCCCACCAAAATGGCGATCGCCCCGAGGATAGTGGTGGGGGAATTTAGCGGGCCGGAAATCTGCAACATGCCGCCGATGATAATGATGCCGCTGATGGCATTGGTCACACTCATTAAGGGAGTATGCAACGCCGGGGCCACGTTCCAAATTAATTGCCACCCCACCACGCAGGCTAGGACAAAGACGGTGAAATGGGACAAGAAGGAGGTCGGGGCGCCGACACCAATGCCGACTAATGCCGCCAAGGCTAACCCTAACCAGATAAAACCCGCTGATCCCGATTGCTCTTCCGCCTTGGGTGTTGCTGCCACCACCGTTGCGGCCGGGGGTTGGGGTTTTGGGGGAGAAGGAGGGGTGATTTTGGGCGGCGGCCAAGTAATTTTGCCTTCATGGGAGACCAACGCCCCACGAATCACTTCATCATCAACATTGACTTGAAAACCCTCTGCCCCCCCCATATCTTTGAGTAAATGCCAGAGGTTAGTGCTATAAAGTTGGCTGGATTGACTGGCCATCCGACTGGGTAAATCGGTATAACCCACAATGGTGACGCCATTGTATTGATAAACTTCCCCGGGTTTGGTGACTTCACAGTTGCCGCCCTGTTCTGCCGCAAGATCTACAATCACCGATCCCGCCCGCATACTACTCACCATGGCTTCGGTGATCAGTTTCGGGGCCGGTTTGCCAGGAATCAACGCTGTGGTGACAATAATGTCCACATCTTTCGCTTGTTCTGCAAACAGAGCCATTTCTGCGGCGATAAATTCTGCACTCATGGTTTTTGCATAGCCGCCCTGGCCGGTGCCGTCTTCCTCAAACTCTAGTAGCAGGAATTCGCCCCCTAAACTTTCCACCTGTTCTTTCACAATCGGACGGGTATCAAAGGCGCGCACGATCGCCCCTAAGCTTTTGGCGGTGCCAATGGCTGCCAACCCCGCCACCCCGGCCCCAATTACTAGCACCTTGGCCGGGGGCACTTTACCGGCCGCCGTGATTTGTCCCGTAAAGAAACGTCCAAAACGATTAGCAGCTTCAATAATGGCCCGATAGCCGGCAATATTGGCCATGGAACTGAGGGCGTCCAATTTTTGGGCCCGGCTAATGCGGGGCACCGCGTCCATGGCTAAAACAGTGATATTTTTCGCCGCTAACTGTTCCAGTAACTCTCCGTTTTGAGCCGGCCAAATAAAGCTAATCAGGGTTTTGCCCGCCGGTAATTCGTTTACCTCCTCCGAAGAGGGGGGGCGGACTTTGAGGAGAATATTGGCTTGATTAAATAGGGCTTGGCGATCGCCCACAATTTGACACCCCACTTCCTCGTAAAGGCGATCGGCAAAATCAGCCTTTGCCCCCGCCCCTGTTTCTAACAAAATATCAAAGCCTAACTTATGTAATTTCTGCGCCGTCTCTGGCGTTACAGCCACTCGGCATTCTTGCTCAAAAGATTCACAGGGGACTCCAATACGCTTCGGTGCAGGGATTTGTGCGGTTTCAGATTGCAGCGTCGTTTTAGGTGCAGCGATGGTCATAGATGAACGTTAAAAGGAAATGCAGCGGACTAGATCTGCATACTAAGGCGATCGCCAGGGTTTATGACCAAATGTTTAAAATGCTTCATACTTTCGCCGGTTCCCCCCCTAATCACAGTTAACGCCACTGACCTGGAAGAGTTCTGTCACCGTTTGGCAATGGGCCGGCAGACCCAGTTGGGCCGGTGCTATGGGATTCGGGTAGGTAAAGTGGCGGTAATTGAGGCAAAACTTATCCCAAGGAGCCATTTTGATACGAAATAGTTTAATAAACACCTTTGCCAGGGCGATCGACAGGGGAATTTGCACATAAATCCGCTGCTGACAGTAATGGCAGATCCCTCGAATTGTCTCAGTGGCCGTCAGGGGGGCATTGCCCAATACCAGATCAATCCGTTTAAGGGGCGCATGGGCGACGTAGTAGGCAACGACCCGGGCAATATCCTTGGCGTGGATAAAGTGAAAACTGGCATCGGCCTTGAACCAACGAATCAAGGGCAGCCATTTTAAGATCTCCCCCAACCCGCCCGATAAATGGGAGTAGGGTTTATTTCCATCTCCCCCAAACACCAATGTGGGGTACACAGCGGTAATTTTATTGGCGATCGCCGGATCAAGGGTCGGAGCGCCAGCGGGGGCTTTGGCATTGGGTTCTAGCGCCTGATGACAGAGATACTTCGTCCGGACATAATCCGTCCCCAAACTACCGGCTGCCGACAACGCCTGCCCTTGGCGATCGAGAATACTTGCCGTGGAAAAATAAATAACCTGTTCACAGCGTTGCGGATCCAGCAGACCCATTAAGGTCAGGGTTTTGACCACATTAATTTCGTAGGATTCATGGGGATCGCCCCAACTTGTGGCAATCAAAATGGCACAATCCATGGTTTTGAGCAAATCGGCGTGGGCTTCAATGCCGGTTAAATCCCCTATGACCAGATGAATGTGGGGGTGATTTTGGACAGCAAAATTGAGCTTATCGGGATTTCTCACCAACAAAAACAGCTCATAGTCGGTCTGGCTAATCAACTCATCAGCTAAATAATGACCGATACATCCACTGATGCCCGTAATAAAAAGTCGCTTCATCGGAGAAATGGGTCTGGAATTCGTTCAGATTACCCCAAAGTTGTAACCCCTGTCTTATTGAAACCCTTGCGCTGGTCATAGGTTTCAATACCATCCCAGTTTTGTTGATCCTGTGCCCTGGTGGGGGGAGTTCAACGATTACAATGGGAATGACAACGTTTGCCTCTGACCTGGTATGGTGTCTCAATCTTCTGCATCTGAGCCGACCTGGCTAGCCATTATTCATCTGCTTCGGTGGCATAAACCGGCCGGTCGTTTAATCTTGATGATTCCGGCCCTCT
>JBEAQB010000096.1:0-4930 GCA_041164125.1 Cyanobacteriota bacterium | reverse complement strand
CCCCCCTTGCCAAGAGCTATGGTGTATACACAAGTGTCACGATCCCCCCTAGCCCCCCTTAAAAAGGGGGGAAGCCTCTCACAAACTCCCCCTTGATAAGCCGGAGCTTTAGTGAGGAGATTTAGGGGGATCAAATCCAAAACTGAGGTTTTGAGCCAAGATCTGTATACACCGTAGGTAATTAAAAGGGGGCTAAATCACCTTAGGCTGCACGCTAGATTCCCCGTCCAACGCTAGGGCCCAATGACGAATTAGTCGGGCGATCGCCTTTTGTAGCAGCCCTTCTGCCACCTGTTGCCCCATCCGGCGGGAGGTAGGATCAACGATGAGTTGGCTAAAGACCGGCACAAACTTGATCGGGTCAAAGCCGGGGGTTTCTTTGAGAATTTGCCAAACAGTTTGTAAATGTTGCCAGGTTTGCGGCTCGTTAGCGAAGGGAATGGGCGGGGACGGGGTCACACGATTGCCGTTAGCCTGAGAGTTGCCTAACCCGACCCATGCCCGGACATTATGGGTGACCTGATCCCAGGTATTGCGCCCCAAGCGGTCAATACTATTGACAAGTTCTAACACCAGGCGATCGCGGATAAATTGACCCCGTTCCGAGAGCAAAAAGCCCGTCGATTCACTGAGGACATAATCAAAATCAAATCCCGGGGAATCCTTAGCATTGCGAAGCAAGTTTTCTAGGCGATTCCAACGAAAACTTTGCTCTTGGAAAAGAAGCTCTTTTAACGAGGTGCGTAACTCTTCCGATTGATCGGTCAGCAAACGCTTGGCAATGTAGGGATAAGCTTTACTCAATACCTTGAAATGGGGGTCAATGCCGATGGCAATCCCTTCGAGGGTCACCATGGAACGAATAATTAAGGCGTAGTAGGCGGGAACACGAAAGGGAAACTCGTACATCATGGCTGACATTTGGTCAGTGATGCTTTTGAAATTTAATTCCGCCACACTGGCGCCCAATGCATTACTGAAAACTTGGCTCAGGGCCGGAATAATCGGCGATAGGTCGGTATCGGGTTTGAGGAATTCTAGTTTGACATAATCTTTGGCTAAGGCGTTAAAGTCCCGATTGACTAAATGCACCACCGCTTCGATCAAACCATACCGCTGGTAGGGCTTAATGTTACTCATCATGCCAAAGTCGAGATAGGCTAAGCGCCCGTCTTCCATGGCTAACAAATTACCGGGGTGGGGATCGGCGTGGAAAAAGCCGTGCTCTAGTAATTGCCGGAGGGAACACTGGACCCCCACTTCAACGAGATGGGTAGCGTCGATGCCTTTGGCCTGAATTGCCTGAATATTGGTGAGTTTAATCCCCTCTACCCATTCCATGGTTAATACCCGTCGCCCGGTGTAGTTCCAATAGATTTTGGGCACGTAAATTTCGGGTAATTCCCCGTACAGTTTGGCAAATTTGTCCGCATTGACCGCTTCTTGAAAATAATTCATCTCCTCGAAAATGCGGCTGGCTAATTCGTCAGTAATGGCAACCAAATCAGACCGCAGGCGCTTGACGGATCGTTTTGCCCACAGGGAGAGGGAACGCATAATGTAAATGTCCAGGGTAATGCGTTTGACCAAATCGGGGCGTTGAACTTTGACCGCCACGGCTTCCCCCGTTTTTAAGCGCCCTTTATACACCTGCCCCAAGGAGGCAGCGGCGATCGGCTGGGCAGAGAGTTCGGCATAAATTTCGGCAGCGGGGGCCCCCAATTCCTCCTCGATAAAGCCGTAGGCAATCTCATTATCAAAAGACGGTAACTGATCTTGGAGGGTCGTCAACTCATCTAAAAACACGGGGGGCACGAGATCGGGGCGAGTTGAAAGGGCTTGACCCACTTTGATGTAGGTTGGGCCTAAATCCGTCAGTAATTCTCGCAACTGAATCGCCTTTTGGCGCGACAAACTGGGATCACTCCCCCGTAATTTTGCCCACCAAATTCCCGCCGTAAACCAAACGAGGGGAAAGATAATTTTGATTAATCGCCCCACTACCTGTAGCGGACGCCGGCGATAAAACTCGGTAATCAGCTCTGGGTTATATTCCCAGCTTTCAGGGAACATATCGCTCACCGGGCCTAAATCTTCTAGATGACCTTTCGGCAACCGGGGCGGCTGAATTTCTTCAACGACTGCGTCAATCACCACCGTATTTTGTTCGTCGGCGACAGGTAAGAGGGCTGGGCTCATGTCTCTGGGGGAATAACGGGAATGTTACTAATTGTAACAAGAACGGTTGGTGAGACGGGATCGATTATCCCTATTAGCGGAGTTGGGCAACGACTTGATTGGTGATCAGGGTCTCTTGCACTAGCAAATCTTCGACACTCAGGCGTAAATAGCGGTTTTCATCCACCCAAAATTCCACTTGTAGGCGATCGCCGCCGGGGGTACCGGGGGGATTAAGCTGGGCGATTTGACGGGCCCCATCACGGTCATTGAGGGGATACACCGTAAATTCTTCGTGACTTAACACCCGGGTCCTCAATTGGTTCCCGTCGAAGTAAACCTCCGTCGCCCCAGCGGTGGATCCTAATTCCCCGATGATTAATTCAATGCTGGGTTGCTGATCCAATGATGCCCCTAAGGTCAAGGCGATCGCCTCGGTCATGGGATAGGGCTGGCCACTTTTAATAATGGGATGCCAATTGTGGCGATTTTTGCGCCGGTTCCAATAGCGCACCCCATAGCTGTGGTAGAGATAATCCTGCACTGTTCTGCCATCGAAGAGTTGTAGTGCCCCCAGGGCGATCGCCGTAAAAGGTTGGTGGGTGTGGATTTCTGTTTGGGGAAACTGAGCTTGAATCCAGTCTTGGATCATTGGTAATTGGCCGGTTCCTCCGACGACGACCACTGCGTCTAGGTCATTGAGGCTGAGGCCTTGCTGTTGGGCCAGGGGCAAAACGTGAGCCCATAAGCCCTCTAAACGCTGGAAAAACTGATTCTGCCTTAAAATCTGGGTCAACTGATCTTGATCAAGACAAAGTTCATAGCTGGCAAAGCGTTGGTCGTCGAAATAGACCTCTTCGGCCTGGGACTGGCGGGACAGACTAATTTTTATGCGTTCCGCCAACCGCCTCACCACCGCTGAGGCTCGAATGTCCTGGGTTTGCTCAAAATAGTCCACAATCCACTGGTCAATATCACTGCCCCCGAGGGGAGTACCCGCCTTAGCAATGACCTTGGCAAGTTTAGGGCGATCGCCGTGTTTATTCCCCATTAGGCGGTCTCCCCATTTCAACAAAAACCCCCCTTTTGCCTTAGCCTGGTTAGCATCGAGCTGCACCCAGGCAAAATCCACTGTTCCCCCTCCAAAATCCAATACCAACACCTGATTGGCCGCATCCAAGTTGTATCCCAACGCCGCCGCCGTGGGTTCGTCCAATAAGCGAATTTCCTCCACCCCCCAATCCTGGCAGGTTTGGCTGAGCCAGTAACGATAGGACTCAAAACTATCCACCGGCACGGTTAACACCAGAGAACTGAGATCTTGATCTTCCTGCTGGGCGATCGCCGTAATTAATCGTTGTACATACCATTGCCCTAGCTTTTCAAAGGAAGACTCACATCCATCCAACGCCGGCAAAAACCCTTTTACGGGGGCGCCAATACCCCGTTTAAAGTTCCGAAAAAAGCGATTATCTGAAGGATTATCCCGTCCTTGGTCTAGGACTTGTTTGCCCAACAATAGTTTTTCCTGATCCGCCCGCTCTACATACAGCAGACTGGGGATCAGGGGAGGATTGTGGCTGACAACTTGGGAGAACGGCGGTAACTCGACTACTTCTCCCTGCCGAGTGGCACCATTCCAGCGGGTGATGACTGTATTGGTGGTACCGAAATCAATGGCGTAGGACACAGGCGGCAAACAGCTACAGTTAGGTGGGCAGAATTGAAAAATTGTGATGGCCAGCGGCGGACAGTCATACCGACCATCAAGCTAAAAGCATTATAGCGACTCCCTTCTCGAGCTAACGCTGCCAACGCCGCTAGCAACGAGGGGTAAGCATGACAAAAATTCCCACAATGGGCTTTGACCTCTGCCTGATCGGGCTAAAATAGACTGCTAGCCTGACCTGCCTTTTTTTACGCAACAAACCCATGAAACCCTATTTAGCTGCTGCGCTGCAAATGACCAGTCGTCCTGATTTAATGGCTAATTTACAGGAAGCGGAAGAGTTGATTGATTTAGCAGTACGTCAGGGAGCGGAGCTAATTGGGCTACCGGAAAATTTTGCCTTCTTGGGCAATGAAGCGGACAAGTTAGCCAAGGCAGCGGCGATCGCCGAGGCGACGGAAAAGTTTTTAAATACGATGGCTCAACGCTTTCAGGTTACCTTACTTGCGGGGGGGTTTCCGGTGCCGGTGTCGGCAGAAGCGGGTAAGGCTTATAACGCGGCAACCTTGGTGGCCCCCAATGGCGAGGAACTAACCCGCTACCATAAAGTACACTTGTTTGACGTGAATGTGCCCGATGGTAATACTTATTGGGAATCATCGACGGTGATGGCAGGGCAAAAATTTCCCCCCATTTACCATTCAGATACCCTAGGCAATCTGGGTTTATCGATTTGTTACGATGTGCGCTTCCCCGAACTATACCGGTATTTATCCAGGCAAGGGGCAGATGTATTGTTTGTCCCGGCCGCATTTACGGCCTATACCGGCAAGGATCATTGGCAGGTCTTACTCCAGGCCCGGGCAATTGAAAATACCTGCTATGTGATTGCCCCGGCCCAAACCGGTTGCCATTATGAACGCCGCTATACCCACGGCCACGCCATGATTGTTGACCCCTGGGGGATGATTTTGGCCGATGCGGGGGAAAACCCCGGACTGGCGATCGCCGAAATCAATCCCGATCGCCTCAAACAAGTGCGGCAACAAATGCCGTCTTTAAACCACCGGGTATTTGTCTAGG
>JBEAQB010000095.1:0-7132 GCA_041164125.1 Cyanobacteriota bacterium | reverse complement strand
CAAGCGTCCGATGTAATCTAAAAATTCCCAGGCTGTTAAAAAGTCGTAAAAATAAGCGTTTTCCGGTAAATAACCTATCCGCTGCTTGCTCCGGCGATCGCCAATCGGTTTCCCTAAGAGTACCCCCCGCCCTTGACTGGGACGGATTATTCCCAACAAAATCTTCAGTAATGTCGTCTTCCCAGCACCGTTGGGCCCCAACAACCCGAAGGTTTCTCCGGCGCTGACGGTGATCGACAGCGGCTGAAGAGACTGTACTTTTTGATGGAGCCAAAAGCCAGTACGGTAGGTTTTACTAATGTCCCAAGTTTCTACCACAGGGGCTATAGGCTTCTTCAATGTCTTAGCGTGTATGGCAGTTTCCATCGTCAATCCAGCCAGAGGTTCTAAAGATTTTAATACAATAACCTTGCTTTAATTGCAGTTAAGAAGAATAGAAGTTGTAAACCAATTTTTCCCGCTAAAACGAGGAAGGAGTTTCCCACCCCAGGAACTGATTTCTACCCGGAAGACTGGTAAGTCTTGCATTCTGACGATAGGAGGTTCGGTGAGGTCAGTCAAACCGCGGAAAGCTTTTGTTCTGAAGTCCGCCAATATTGCCTTGCAACACTGCCCGTTTAGCTTGGTTTTCGCTTAGGGAGAAGTGGTTAAGACAAACTGATCGTAGCATCAGTTTGTCTCGCTTTATGACATTTTTATCAATGGATCTCAGAGAGAGAATAGTGAAAACCTATGAAGAGGGTCAAACCTCGTTGACACTCCCTAGTTCCGAGATGCCTTGCCCTACCGGCTTTCCGAATATATCCCGTAGAATACATTCAAAACAATAAGAACAAAATACGTCCAGCTGGCGACCCCCGTAAGACATAACCCCAAGGCGGCAACTCGGTAATCACTGTTGTAACCAAAGGATAAAGGTGGTTCCAGGACATTGGGGATTGGGGGATAAACCGTTGGGACTAATTACCTCTATTTTGCCCTCCATCTGCTCAACTAAATCCTTAACGATCGCCAAGCCTAATCCCGTGCCGGTAATGGGGCCGTGGGCCTGCTGTCCCCGGTAGTGACGCTCAAAAATTTGGGCTTGATCTTCTGGAGGAATGCCATATCCCGTATCGGCGATCGCCACCCCGACCCAATGGGGAGACTGTTCAGCGGGATTAGGCTGGGTGAGATAAACAGCGCCCCCGGTGGGAGTATATTTCAAGGCATTATCCAGTAAATTACTGAAAATCTCTCGCAAGGCTGCCCCATTGCCTTTGACCTGGGGTAACTCAGTGGGCAATTGGTTCACCCACTGAATGCCTTTCTCCTCGGCGATCGCCTGCTCAGCCAGCACAATCGGGTCTAGTACGGCCGATAGGGCCACATCGGTGAGGGGCAATGATGCACCTGAATCCAGCGCAGGAGGCAATGCGGACACTTCGACTTCACCGGGCAATAACGCCTGTTGCCGTCTTCCTTGGCTCGCTTCAAATTCCTGCAACAACGCCTGTAGGTGCTCCCCCTCCCGCACAATACCCTCCACAACCTGCCGGCCTTTTTCATCTCCCTGCCACCGTCTCAACAGTAATTTACTAAATGTTTTCAGCGCCGTTAGCGGATTACGGAGTTGGTGCAGTAAATCCCCCCAATGCTGCTGTTCCCACCGTCGTTGCTGTAATTGCTGTTCCCAAGCGCCCCGATACCAATCCTGTTGCTGATCGAGTAAACAAGCAATGGCCAAAGAATTGGCGATCGCGTCCAACTGACTCAGTTCCTCAGTTTGCCATTGGGGCACTGCGCGGTCAACAATCAAAAGCCCCAACACATTTTCTTCGTAAACTAGAGGCAAAACTAAACGCTTGTCTGGATCAAAGGGGGGAGCGTCATGGAGCGGTAACCCCAGCCCCCCCAGAGGCGATAAAGTCTGATGGCCGACGCTGTCATAATCCAGCAGTGACAAAGAAAACTGATCGGGGATAGCACTCTTCTCCCCTTGTGGTAAGCTAATTACCGCTGGCGTTTCAGGACACTGTCTTGCCTGCCGGGACATCGCCAATAACGTCACCCGTTGCTCCGTTTCCCCCTGGGTCAAATACACGCCACACCAGTCCACCTGTAACCCTTGTTGCAAAAGCCTAATTTGAGACTGACACAACGCAATTAACTCAGCACTCGGAGCATAGATTGGCGAGACAAAACCAGACATGAGAAGCACACAATGGGTATAGAAGAATATTGAGAAATATTAAGAAACGTTAAAAAATAAAAAGCGTTTTTGTCAGGGGATCACAATCAAACATCATCCGCAAACCCTAGCGATTAACGACATTCACCACAGACGAGCTAGAAGAATCAAGCCTTGTGAGGGGTTGATCTTTAGAAATAGAACGGATATAATCGACTCGGCTTTTGTAACTATCATTACAGCATATCGCTGAAATAGGAGGTAACTGGGTTGGCACGCAAACGTAAACGGAAAAGTCGTCGTCGTCAAGAAGGTCGTAAAATTTTAGAACTTGTCCCCCAATTCAATATTGAGAGTGGAGAGGAGAAACCTGTAACGGCAGCCCGTCGTTATATCCAGTCCAACGGCATTAATCCCCCTGCTCTGCTCATTGTAAAGCGAAATGAGCACACTACTGATCGATATTTTTGGGCTGAAAAGGGTTTGTTCGGTGCCCAATACGTGGAAGAAAATCATTTTCTCTTCCCCAGCTTGCGGGATTATCAACTTCCCACCCCAGCGTCCAAGACGCCCGTGGCAGTGACAAGTCGCTAGTTCCTACAAAGCATAGCAGGTTTTGGCGTGTGAGGGAGCGTCAGCAAAAATCGGTTGTCTTAAGGTTAATATTGTTCGCCATTCTGGTCTTTTGATCGGAATGGTTTTTCGCGTAATAACCCAGGTTACAATGGGGTGCCGTGTTGGTTTTTTGTGACATTTTTTGAGGAGCGAGTTTCGTCGTGGTATCTCCCTATAATCCCGCTGAGATAGAGGCCAAGTGGCAAGCGATTTGGGCTGAACAGGCTTTGGACCGAACCCCGATGGCATCTGACCGCCCGAAATTCTATGCGTTGTCGATGTTTCCCTATCCCTCAGGGAATTTACACATGGGTCATGTCCGCAATTACACCATTACCGATGTCATTGCACGGGTAAAACGGATGCAGGGGTACGACGTGCTGCATCCCATGGGCTGGGATGCCTTTGGTTTGCCGGCGGAGAATGCGGCGATCGAACGGGGGAT
Source organism: Cyanobacteriota bacterium (assembly GCA_041164125.1). GTDB lineage: Bacteria > Cyanobacteriota > Cyanobacteriia > Cyanobacteriales > Microcystaceae > Synechocystis. The sequence goes on along the minus strand of JBEAQB010000095.1, from coordinate 3,902 downwards.
TCCCCCCCGGGAATGGACGGAAAAGAATATTACCCAGATGCGAACTCAGTTGCAACAGTTGGGGCTTTCCATTGATTGGGAACGGGAAGTGGCAACATGCTCCCCTGATTATTACCGCTGGACCCAATGGTTATTTTTACAATTTTTCGAGGCGGGGTTAGCTTATCAAAAAGCGGCCACGGTGAATTGGGATCCCATCGATCAAACTGTATTAGCTAACGAACAGGTCGATAGTGAAGGGCGTTCCTGGCGATCGGGGGCGATGGTGGAACGAAAATTATTGCGGCAATGGTTTTTGAAAATTACCGATTATGCTGACGCGTTATTAAATGACTTGGACGAATTACCCGGCTGGCCGGAACGGGTGAAAACCATGCAGGCCAATTGGATCGGTAAATCTGTAGGGGCCTATTTAGAATTTCCCATCAAAGAGAGTGCAGAAAACATTGCCGTCTTTACCACCCGACCCGATACGGTCTTTGGGGTGACTTACGTCGTGTTAGCTCCGGAACATCCCTTAACCCCGGTAGTCACAACGCCAGACCAACAGGCCGAGGTGACGGCTTTTGTAGAGATGGTGACCAAAGAAAGTGAAATTGAACGTACGGCCGAAGATAAGCCTAAGCGGGGGGTAAAAACCGGTGGCGTCGCCATTAACCCCTTTAATGGCGCAGAAATTCCCATTTTAATTGCTGATTATGTCCTCTATGAATATGGCACTGGGGCGGTGATGGGGGTGCCGGCCCATGACCATCGAGATTTTAAGTTTGCCCAGGAAAACCTGTTACCGATCAACGTCGTGATCCTACCTGACGATGCGGATAATGCGGATATCCAGTTAACGGCAGCCTACACGGATGCGGGAGTGATGGTGAATTCTGGACAATTTACGGGCATGGCATCAACCAAAGCCAAGCAGGCAATTATTCGCTATGCCGAAAATCAGGGTTATGGCCAAGCACGGGTTCAGTACCGGCTGCGAGATTGGTTAATTTCTCGTCAACGCTATTGGGGCTGTCCCATTCCCATTATTCACTGTGGAGATTGCGGCGCTGTGCCTGTCCCCCCCCAGGATTTACCCGTGCAGTTACCCGATGCGGTGGAATTTTCCGGACGCGGCCCCTCTCCCTTGGCCAAGTTAACGGATTGGATCACAGTGCCCTGTCCCCGTTGTGGCAAGCCGGCCCAGCGGGAAACTGATACGATGGATACTTTTATTGATTCCTCCTGGTATTTTTTGCGTTACACCGATGCTCAAAATACCGATCGCCCCTTTGCGCCGGAAAACGTTAATCATTGGTTGCCGGTGGATCAATATGTGGGGGGCATTGAACACGCCATTCTCCATTTGCTCTATTCCCGCTTTTTCACCAAGGTGTTAGGCGATCGCCACTTGATCAACACGACGGAACCGTTCCAAAAATTATTAACCCAGGGCATGGTGCAGGGCATTACCTATAAAAATCCCACCACCGGAAAATATGTGCCGGCCCGGGATCCCAAAACAGGACAGTTAGTCATTGATCCGGCTGAGCCGAAAGATCCTGACAGTGGCGAACCCCTGAAGGTGTTTTACGAAAAAATGTCCAAATCTAAATTCAACGGTGTGGACCCTCAGGAGGTCTTGGCCAAATACGGCGCAGATACGGCCCGAATGTTTATTTTGTTCAAAGCCCCGCCGGAAAAAGATTTGGAATGGGATGATGCCGATGTAGAAGGACAATTCCGCTTTCTCAATCGGGTCTGGCGTTTGGTGACGGAATATGTGGCAAACCGTCCGGCTACCTTGGCAGGCAATGATCCTTTGACTAAACCGGAAAAGGACTTACGGCGAGCCATTCACACTGCCATTAAAGATATCAGTGAAGACCTCGACGGAGATTATCAATTTAATACTGCCATTTCTGAACTGATGAAACTCAGTAACGCCTTGGCCGCAGCGGATTGCTTAGGTTCCCCGGTTTACCAAGAAGGCATTGAAGGACTGTTAAGGTTGTTAGCCCCCTTTGCCCCCCACTTGGCGGATGAGTTGTGGCAGCGGTTGGGTCACAATAACTCGATCCATCGCCAACCCTGGTTGCAGTTTGATCCAGAGGCATTGGTGGTGGATGAAATTACCCTGGTGATTCAAGTGATGGGTAAAACCCGGGGCATGATCGCCGTTCCGGCCAGTGCCGATAAAGCACAACTGGAAGACCTGGCTCGTTATTCTGACCTGGGGCAAAAGCACCTGCAAGGGAAAACCATTAAAAAAGTAATCGTAGTGCCAGGGAAATTGGTTAACTTCGTCGTTTCCTAGGGGGAAACGGATAACCGTCTGGCGATCGCCAAAAAATCGTTAAAATAAAGCCAAATTATCGTCGAAAACAGTTGCTTATGCTGGCTCTCCAACCGCGCTTTAAAAGCTTCGAGGAATATTTAACCTATGAAGACGACACTGACCAACTCTATGAATTGTTTAATGGAGAATTAATTGCTGTGCCGACGGAATCAGGATTAAATTTTCAAATTGCCAATCGTCTATTTCTGGTCTTTGCGCTGATGTTAGGAACGGATCGGGTGCGGGGTAACGGATTGGAGTTGGAAGTGCATGGGGAACCCAAAAACCGTTTTCCCGATTTAACTATTATTCGGGAAGACCATATTGCCCAACTCACGAAACGCAACACCGTTCGTCTATCCATGCTGCCACCCTTATTGGTGGTGGAAGTGGTCAGTCCAGGGGAGTTACAGCGGGAACGGGATTATGTCGCCAAGCGCCAACAATATCAAGCCGGGGGCATCCCTGAATATTGGCTGGTGGATCCCCAAACCCAAACGGTTTTGGTTTTGGAATTGGTGTCTGGGGAGTATCAGGAAGTGGGTAGTTTTAAGGAAACCCTGGCGATCCAGTCCCCCACGTTTCCCCAGTTGGCGTTAACGGTTAATGAGATTTTCCAGGATCTTTAAAAGAACGGCGATCGCCCGCCTGCCCCAATAAATGAAAATTATTTGCATTAGTGTTGACACTCTTTCTCATTAGAGGGTATAGTCATTGACACAGTGTTCTCTTCTCAAGGATTCAGTAGGGGGTGACTCGGCAACGGGGACTCCCTGTTTTTTTGGCCGTCACGCCCTAAACTAAGTAATTGGCAAGGCATTACTGTTGTTGAATAAAAGTATAGAAATGACCGCTTCCTCGGAATATGACGTAATTGTGATTGGTGCTGGCATTGGCGGTTTGGTGACTGCCACTCAGTTAGCCTCCAAGGGTTTGCAGGTGTTGGTGTTGGAAAGTTACCTAATTCCCGGGGGGAGTGCAGGCTATTTTGAGCGGGAGGGTTACCGCTTTGATGTGGGGGCCTCGATGATTTTTGGCTTTGGCGATCGCGGGACGACGAATTTGCTGACCCGGGCCTTGGCCGCCGTGGGCCAATCCCTGGAGACTCTACCAGACCCGGTGCAAATCCATTACCATTTGCCGGAGAATCTAGATCTCAAAGTCCATCGGGATTATGAGCAGTTTTTACAGGCGTTAATCGCTAAATTTCCCCACGAGGCCAAGGGAATTCGCCAATTTTATGATGAATGTTGGCGGGTGTTTAATTGCCTCAATGCCATGGAGTTACTTTCGTTGGAGGAACCCCGTTATCTGCTGCGGGTGTTTTTCCAGCATCCCGGCGCCTGTTTAGGGTTGGTGAAATATTTACCGCAAAACGTGGGGGATATTGCCCGCCGCTATATTCACGATCCCGCCTTACTTAAATTTATTGACATGGAATGTTACTGCTGGTCGGTGGTGCCAGCGGATCTGACGCCAATGATTAATGCAGGCATGGTTTTTTCCGATCGCCATTATGGGGGTATTAACTATCCCAAGGGCGGGGTAGGGAAAATTGCCGAAAGTTTAGTCACCGGACTGG
>JBEAQB010000094.1:0-5865 GCA_041164125.1 Cyanobacteriota bacterium | reverse complement strand
TTTTTTGATAAGAATGAGATTGTTGCAGATAGTTGTAATTGTATTCCTAATGCTGATTTGTTTCTTTTCGGCGTTTTAACATCGGAAATGCACATGACTTGGGTTAAATACGTTTGCGGTCGGTTAAAAAGTGATTACCGTTATTCAAATTCAATCGTTTACAATAACTATCCCTTTCCCCAAGACGTAACCGATAAACAAAAACAAACCGTAGAAAAATGTGCCCAAGCAGTGCTGGATGCCCGTGCTAACTATCCTGACAGTAGCCTGGCGGATTTATACGATCCCCTCACCATGCCGCCGGATTTGCTGAAAGCCCATCAAAAACTCGATAAAGCCGTTGATTTATGTTATCGTCCTCAGCCTTTTACCAGTGAACTAAATCGCATTGAATACCTCTTTGAACAATACGAAAAACTGACCGCGCCTCTATTACCGACAACCAAACCCAAACGCCCTAGAAAATCAAAAAAACAAACTTGATTTATGCGTTACGCTTTCCATACCCTAGACGTTTTTACTGACCAAATTTTTGGTGGCAATCCCCTCGCTGTTTTTCCCGCTGCCCAGGGGTTAACGTCCATCCAAATGCAACAGATTGCAGCGGAAATTAATTATTCTGAAACCGTTTTTGTGCTGCCGCCGGAATCCGAGGCCGGGGACTTTCAACTCCGTATTTTTACCCCCACCCAAGAACTAGATTTCGCCGGGCATCCCACCGTAGGGACAGCCTTTTTACTGGGGAAATTGCACGGTACTGGCGTCAATCAAGCCGTTGTGACATGGCACCTAGAAGAACCGGTGGGTTTAGTGCCCGTTACCCTTTATTACGACGGCGAAACGTTGCTAAAAACCGAATTAACCGTGGCCCAGTTACCCCAAACAAGGGCAGACATTCCCGCACCTTCTGACTTAGCAAAGTTATTGGGGTTAACAGTTGACCAGATTAAACAAGATGATGATTTCCCCCAGGCCTATTCCTGCGGGTTGCCGTTTTTATTTGTGCCGTTGGTGGATCGGGATGCTTTGGCACAGATTCAATTTAACCTGTCCGTTTGGCAAGATTTATTAGCAGATCAGTGGGCCCATTGCCTTTACTGTTTAGCCCCTACCGATTCGACGCAGCAGTTGACCAATAACCACACCCTTTATGGCCGAATGTTTGCCCCAGGCTTGGGCATTACCGAGGATCCGGCCACCGGATCTGCCGTGGCGGCCTTGGGGGGCTACCTGGGCGATCGCCTTGCCAGCGTAGGAACCTTTACCTGGCAGATCGAACAGGGTATTGAAATGGGCCGCCCCAGTCAATTAACGTTAACGCTGATCAAACATGCCCAAGGCATTGAAACGGTGAAAGTGGCTGGGCGATCGGTGTTAGTGTCCGAAGGTGTGATGACGCTGCCGCTTGGCCCCTAAGATTCGTCAGTAAAACGGGTTAAAATCAGCAGATACGCAAAACTTGTCCATCGCCGCCCTTAGCCACTGTGACTGAAGCCAAAAATTATAAAGACACTGTCAACCTCCCTCAAACCCGCTTTGATATGCGGGCCAATGCCAGCAAGCGCGAACCAGAAATCCAAGGCTATTGGCAAGAGCAGCAGATTTATGAAACCTTGGCGGAGGATAATCCCGATAGCCTCTTTGTGTTGCACGATGGTCCCCCCTACGCCAATGGGGCCCTGCACATTGGCCATGCGTTAAACAAAGTCCTCAAGGATATTATCAACAAATATAAATTGCTACGTGGTCATCGGGTGCATTATGTCCCGGGCTGGGACTGCCACGGGTTACCCATTGAATTAAAGGTCTTACAAAGCCTGAAAAAACAAGAGCGAGAAGGGTTAACGCCCCTCGCCCTTCGTCAAAAAGCCAAGGACTTTGCCCTCAAAACCCAGCAGGAGCAGGCGATCGCCTTTCAGCGTTATGGCATTTGGGGCGATTGGCAGCATCCTTATTTAACCCTGACCCCCGAGTATGAAGCGGCCCAAATTGGCGTCTTTGGGGAAATGGCTCTCAAAGGCTTTATCTATCGGGGCTTAAAACCCGTCCATTGGAGTCCCAGTTCCCGCACCGCCCTCGCCGAAGCGGAGTTGGAATATCCCGAAGGTCATACCTCCCGCAGTATTTATGTTAGTTTTCCCGTCACCCAACCGGGAGAGCAAGCGGAAACTGCGTTGAGACCCTATGTCAAGGATTTAGGGGTGGCCATCTGGACAACAACCCCCTGGACGTTGCCGGGGAATTTGGCCGTCGCCTTGAACCCAGAATTGACCTATGCCGTGGTGGAAACCGGGGCAGCCATTTGTCAAAACCGTTATTTGATTGTGGCGGCGGATTTGGTCGATCGCCTGAGTGACACCTTCGGCACCTCTTTAACCGTGCAAACCACCCTTAAGGGGGCCGCGTTAGAAAATACCCTGTATCAACATCCGTTGTATAGCCGTATCAGTCCGGTGGTGATTGGGGGGGATTATGTGACCACGGAATCCGGTACCGGTCTTGTTCACACCGCGCCCGGTCACGGTCAAGAGGATTACATTGTCGGGCAACGCTGTGGGCTACCCATTTTATCCCCAGTAGATGCGGCGGGAAATTTAACCGAGGAAGCAGGACAATTCGCCGGTTTGAACGTTCTCAAAGATGCTAACGAAGCGATTATTACCGCCCTGCAAACGGCAAACGCCTTACTCAAAGAAGCGGCCTACGCCCATAAATATCCCTACGATTGGCGCACCAAAAAGCCGACCATTTTCCGCGCCACGGAGCAGTGGTTTGCCTCGGTGGCGGGGTTCCGGGAACAGGCGCTGCAGGCGATCAAAACCGTTAACTGGATTCCGGCCCAAGGGGAAAACCGCATTACCCCGATGGTGGGCGATCGCAGTGATTGGTGTATTTCCCGTCAACGAACCTGGGGCGTTCCCATTCCTGTTTTTTATGATCAAGAAACCAACGAGGCATTACTCACCCAAGAAACGATTAAACACGTTCAAGGAATTATTGCCGAAAAAGGATCCGACGCCTGGTGGGAATTGCCCGTGGAGGCATTATTACCGGAAAGTTACCGCCACAATGGCCGCACCTACCTGAAAGGGCAAGACACGATGGATGTTTGGTTCGATTCTGGGTCATCCTGGGCCGCAGTAGCCAAAGCACGCCCTGAGTTGAAGTATCCGGTGGATATGTATTTGGAAGGATCGGATCAACATCGGGGCTGGTTCCAGTCCAGCTTGCTAACCAGTGTGGCGGTCAATGGCGTCGCCCCCTATAAAACCGTATTGACCCACGGCTTTGTGCTGGATGAGCAGGGACGCAAAATGAGTAAGTCCCTGGGGAACGTCGTCGATCCCTATCAAATTATTAATGGCGGCAAAAACCAAAAGCAGGCGCCGGCCTACGGGGCAGATGTGCTGCGGTTATGGGTAGCGTCGGTGGACTACGCCAATGATGTTTCCATTGGGCAAACTATCCTCAAACAGTTGATGGATATTCGCAACAAAATCCGTAATACCGCCCGCTTTTTGTTGGGAAATTTACATGATTTTGATCCCCAAACGGATCGGGTTAATTACGCCGACTTGCCGGAATTAGACCGCTACATGTTACATCGCCTTAGCGAAGTCTTTACCGAGGTAACAGCAGCTTACGACAGTTTTCAATTTTTTAAATTCTTCCAAGCGGTGCAAAATTTCTGTGTGGTGGATTTATCGAATTTTTACCTCGATATTGCCAAAGATCGCCTGTATATTTCCGCCCCCACAGCCTGCCGCCGCCGCAGTTGTCAAACAGTTTTATACATTGCCCTCGAGAATTTAACCAAGGCGATCGCCCCCGTTTTGTGCCATTTGGCCGAAGATATTTGGCAATTTTTACCCTACGAGAAGCCCTGTGCCTCGGTGTTCCAAGCCGGCTGGGTCACCCTAGATCCCCAATGGCACCAACCGGCCTTAGCCCAAACCTGGGGGAAACTACGTCAACTCCGTACCGACGTCAACAAAGTAATGGAGACGGCCCGCACCGCTAAGGCGATCGGCGCGTCGTTGGCAGCCAAGGTGTTGATCCATGTCACGGATCCAGACCTGCGCACCGTGTTGGAACATTATAATGACAGCAACCTGCCCGTTGATGCCCTCCGTTACCTCGTTTTAGCCTCCCAAGTGGTATTGGTAGACGACCCCACGGCGATCGCCAGCTTAGACTTTAAACTTCAAACCGATACCGTCAGTATTGGCATCACCCAAGCCGATGGTCAGAAGTGCGATCGCTGCTGGAACTATTCCGATCAAGTGGGGACTTTCAGTGAGGATCCAACCCTCTGTGAACGCTGTGTGAATGCTTTACAAGGAGACTTCTAGGAATCACTGGTGGTGGATTCCCCATAATTGGCGATCGCTGCGATGTAGAGCAAATGGATCGCCAAAATCCCCAACCAAAGGCCAGAAAAGGGCAGTAACCATGGCCACTCCGCCCGGTTGAGATTATGAAAAAACCACAGCCCCGAATTGAGGGCAATAAAGACAGCCACATGAACAGCAAAATTCATGCGGTCATCGAGACGGCGAAAGGCAGGATCCGTTTTACGATCCGGTTTACGGGGCCAACGGGGAGGCATAGGCAACCATCGCTTAGTAACTAACTGGCTTTCATTTTAACGGACAGAGGACTCCTGCCAAGATGAGGCAAAGCCGAATCAACATGTTCCTGGGAGGGGTAAGGTTAAGTCGCTGCGGGTAGGGGGCGGGAGGATGTCACTCGACTGGCACAATATTGACCGCGCAGGCCTTGAGTTCTGGTTGCAGGGAAATGGGACAGGCTTGGGGATGGGTGAGTTCGTTGAGTTCCGTCTGGTCTCTCCAGAGAAAGCCCCAATGCATGGGCATGAAAACAGTGCCAGGGGCAATGGCTTGGGTGACTAAAATTTGCAGCTTGGCAGTTCCTCGGCGGGATTGGAGTTGTACCCAGTCATCGGTCTTGACCCCCAGGCGATCGGCATCGCGGGGATGGATTTCTAATAGGGGGCGGGGATGCATTTTTTGGATTTTGGCAATGTGACCGGTGCGGGTTTGGGTATGCCAATGGCCGTAGAGGCGTCCGTTGGTTAACACAAAGGGATAGTCTTGATCAACGGGTTCAGCTAACCCCTGGCTGGCTTCGGTCACAAACTGGGCGCGACCGTCGGGAAAGGCAAAGGTCAAGTCGGTGTAAAGGCGTTTAGGGGTTTTTGCTTGGTCGTCCGTTTCCCCCTGGGGGCAGGGCCATTGCAACGGGCCAAGTTGTTGGAGGCGATCGTAGCTGATGCCGGCTTGATCGCACAGTCTGCCTTGGGTTAACTGTACATAGTCTTGCTGCACATCGGCGGATTGGGTAAAGGGAAAATAGTCGCCAAAACCCAGGTATTTGCCCACGTCGGCAAAAATTTCCCAGTCCGGTTTAGCCTCACTGGGGGGGGGGCGAAAGGCGGGACAGAGGGTAATGCGCCGTTCGGAATTGGTCATGGTGCCGGTTTTTTCGCTCCATTGGGCCGCGGGGAGAACTAAATGGGCAAAGGTGGCGGTTTCAGTCGGAAAATAGGGGTCTTGGCACACGGTAAACGGCGATCGCCGGAGGGCGGCTTTGACACGGTTTAGGTCGGGTAGACTGACCAGGGGATTGGTGGCCACCACCCAGAAACAGCCCACTGTACCGGCCTCTAGTCCCCGAATCATCTCCCAGGCGGAGAGTCCTGGTTCCGGGCAAATCCGACCGGGGGGTAATCCCCAGGCCTGTTCCACCTCCCGGCGATGGTCAGGATTTTTGATCAGCCGATAGCCGGGTAATAAATGACTCAAGCCCCCGGCTTCCCGTCCCCCCATGGCGTTGGGTTGCCCT
>JBEAQB010000093.1:0-6439 GCA_041164125.1 Cyanobacteriota bacterium | reverse complement strand
CCCATCTTCTTGAATAGAAATAATCGAGTCCCAATAAACATTTTCGGCTACCTCAAGCGCTTTAGTTGTGTATTGTGTTGAATGGCATGGCAGGGGACAACCAGCACCAGTTAAATGTCCTACTAAGGCTAATTCCTCGTCAGCCATAAGTGGTAATGAAGGGCTTTCAAGATAGCGTGGTAGGGCAATGTAATCTTTACAATTAAGATCGTCTAATCGTTTCCACCCCTCGATTGTCAAAAACTTATGATTCGCTGTGGCTTTAATTGTTCTCCCCAAGCGCGTTTTCAATAAATAGGTAGATTTTTTGCCTGTACTGAAAGCACGACTAACGGCCACTTTTTCCAACTTCATTGTTGCTTCATTTAGGGCCCAAACACAGAAGCCAGACTGACCGACTAATTCCCGAATTGGCACCTGTTTACCGCTATCCGCCAACGTTACCAAGCTATCTCCACTCAAACAACCACTTTCTCTCAAGTCTGACATCATGGGTCGCTTATTTGTGCGCGATTCCACTGCCCGACTTAATTGAGACAATGCAATGACTGGGGCATTAATTTCCCTGGCTAATCCCTTTAATGATCGGGTGATTTTTGACAATTCCTGCACCCGATTGTCACTACTGCCCTCCATCAATTGCAAATAATCAATTAACACCAACCCAATCGGTTCTTTTTGTTCACTCTGTAAACGCCTCACTTGCGATCGCATTTGGGTGACAGAAATATTAGCCGTATCATCAATATAAATTGGTAAACTCGACAGGGTTCCTAACGCCACCGTTAAAGGTTCATATTCCGTTTGGCTGAAATGTCCTGTTCTGAGGCGATTACTGTCAATGCGGGATTCACTAGCCAATAAGCGCAACGCTAATTGATCCTTCGACATTTCCAAACTAAAAATTGCGACCGGAAGATTTTGAGTTTTGGCAATATTTGCCGCAACCCCTAAACCAAATGCCGTATTGTGGACACAAATATCATTAGCAATAAAATTATGGGTTTCAGGAATAGTTAAATCATAAACTTGCTTTAGGCCAACGGATTCAATCGAGACAATTTCATCCCAGTAAATATCACTGTTAGTTAATTTCAGATCATCGTTGGTCTGGCAATTGTTAGTTGCCAAGACGGACTGAATAGCAACCAGCTTTTCTTCTTTGCCGAAAATCCCAATTGCTTCAATAAAGGTTTTAATAGAGTAGGCGTCAGTAATCTCTAGTTGCCAAGTATCGCGTCTTTTGTCTTGATCCTTAACTGAGCATTGTTTGAGTCTAGCAATAATGCCAAAACGTAACAGTAAGTGTTGAACTTGTCGTGCCACCCTTTCACTAACACTGGCATAACCTAATTGAACGTGTTGGCTTTTAACTATCGTTGCCCCAGCATCGGTTGCCAATAGGCGATTGATAAACAAGGCAACTAAGGGTCTTTTTAGTTGAAAAATAAGATCAGGAATTGCCATGGTATCGGCATTTTTTCCATATATCCCTAACTCTTCTAACCATTTTCTGACACGATTACTGTCTGTAAATTCTAAGGCAGACTGTTCGAAGTCTTGCTGGACTTTCGGATTAAGCTTAGTAAAGCGAGGGTAACTTCCGGTTAAATCTCCACCGCCAATTAAGTACGCGAGAAGTTTGATCCGTGCATCGCTCAAAACCGCTTTACCAAAACACGGTAATTGACGAGGAACAGCAATCTGATCACCCGCTTTCAACGTAGAGAGCGATCGCCACCCCCTGATTGTGAGATAGGGATGCGTCAAGGTTGTTGCTAATGAACGCCCTAATTTTGTTGTCACACGGAAGACCGGTTTTAAGCCATCATCAATAAATGCCGATGGTTTTGACCAATCAAGTTGCCAATCATGTTTAAGCGTTAAAATCTCAGCGTGTTGTTTCTCATAAATTTGAGCAATTGTGCAAATCCGCCCATCCGCCAAGACAATTTCGGAATTTGCTTCGCAACATTTCCCCATTGAGGGTCTTCCGGCCAAAATAATTAAATCCGCCCGCTGTAGTCCCCCTGTCATCGCATCTAAATCATAAAATTGCGTGTCTACGCCAGGACTAGTCAGTTTTTGATGGAGTTTTTCCAGTTCGGAAAAGGTATTAATGAGGGTTTCAGATAACGGTACCAAGCCCCCTTGGGGACGGGATTGAGTTAGACGAAAAATCTTTTGTTCCGACTCATCAAAAATCGTTTCTAATTCCTTAGTGGTGTCATAACCCAAGTCAACAATTTCATGCCCCGCGGCAATTAATTGCCGCCGCAGGTACTTATCCATCACTAACGCCGCAAAACGATCAATATTAACGGCTGACAATGTCCGATCAGCTAATTGGGTTAATTTGACAATACCCCCGATCGCCTCTAAATGGTGGTGATCCTGAAGCCAACTGCTCACGGACATTAAATCCGTCGGTTGACTTTGACCATACAGACTCAGCATCGCTTCATAAATCAAGCGATGGGCTTTGACATAAAACGCATCAATTACCAACCCATCCACAATGCGTCCAATTGCCTCTGGGTCTAGGAGAATACCGCCCAGGATATATTCTTCCGCTTCAATATTTTGGGGAGGGAGAGAGGCACGATTAACCATAAAAATTTTTCAACGGGAGCAATGTATGGATAATGAATGCTCCGCCCATGACGCTTCGCGTACATTAGCGGCATCTCAATCCCAGAGCAGAGAAAGGGTGACCGGTATTTTTGGTGTGGCGTCGGACTCTAGCAGACGGGAAAAGAGAGGCACTGTTCCGACGCATAATCTTACCCTGAGAACCAAACACCCTAGCGCTCACACGCTATGCTATCACTTCGTCCGATCAATCAGGCCAGCAACTATTGTTCGTCAATCAGGTAGTAAACTATACCCTAAACTTATTATTTCCCCCTCAGCCATGGACTTGAAAACTCTGATTCGAGACATTCCCGACTTTCCAAAACCCGGCATTATCTTTCGCGACATTACCACCTTACTCAGTCATGCCGAAGGGCTAAATTACACGATCAATACCCTCGTTGAAAGGTGCCAAGCTAGTAACCTAGTCCCGGATTACGTGGTCGGGATGGAATCACGGGGGTTTTTATTTGGCGTTCCCTTGGCTTATCAATTAAACGCCGGCTTTATTCCTGTTCGTAAACCCGGTAAATTACCTGCGGCTGTACATCAAATTGAATACGCCCTAGAATACGGCACTGATAGCCTCGAAATTCACCAAGATGCCGTTGCCCACCACCAGCGTGTGTTAATTGTGGATGATTTAATCGCCACAGGCGGAACAGCCAAAGCCACGGCTGATTTGCTGGATAAGATTGGCTGTGAAGTATTGGGTTTTGCCTTTATCATCGAGCTTATGGGTTTAAACGGTCGTCAGCGGTTGCCTGACTTACCCATTATTTCTCTGGTGGAGTATTAAACCATTTCCTATGGCAATTGATATTACAATCAAGCCTACCTAACAAACGCTTATTAGCCAATTAAGGGTATTAGTCTGAGTTCCTCGTATTACGAATCGCTGTTAATGTGGGCTTCGGCTACGCTCAGCCCACGCTCAGCCCACGCTTTATGTTTGCAGAAGGTACTATCCCTGTTGCAGTCTTGTCTGGAAGTGAACCCGTCTTTGTGGTCAAGTATCAATGAAAACTTTTCACCTAAACTCGCTCTTTGATCCGATCAGTTGGCTCCAAAACGATAATGTGACTTACATTGGCAAACGACTAGGGGAAGGAATGATCACCCTACTTTTGGCCTCTTTATTGAGTTTTCTGATCATTCAATTAGCACCAGGCAACTATCTAGATACGTTACAACAGAACCCGAAAATTTCTCCCGAAACCCTACAGGAGTTAAAGGTACAGTTCGGGCTTGATCAGCCTTGGTATGTTCAATATCGGCGCTGGTTAGTTCAGGTCATCACCCAATTTAATTTTGGTCAGAGTTTTGTCTATAATCGCTCCGTTGCATCTCTCTTACTAGAACGCATTCCTGCTACCTTGCTATTGGCCCTGACATCGATTTTTTTAACCTGGGCGATCGCCATTCCCTTGGGTATCATCAGTGCGGTTAAGCAACGAACCTATTTAGACCGGAGTTTGCGGGTTATTAGCTATTTAGGGCAAGGCTTTCCTAGTTTTATTACTGCCTTACTCCTGCTAATTGCGGCCCAATCCCTCTCACCGTTATTACCGGTCGGGAACATGACCAGTATTGATTTTGCCGAATTTTCCTGGCCCCGTAAAATACTGGATATCGGTTGGCATCTGATTTTACCCACCATTGCCCTCAGCATTACCAGTTTTGCCGGACTACAACGTCTAATGCGCGGACAACTTCTGGATGTTTTACGCCAAGACTATATCCAAACCGCCAGAGCTAAGGGGTTGCCAGAAAATCGGGTGATCTATATCCATGCCCTTCGTAATGCGGTTAATCCACTCATCACCCTGTTGGGGTTTGAGTTTGCCAGTTTATTAAGCGGTGCGTTTATTGCCGAGTTTTTCTTCAACTGGCCCGGGTTAGGGCGTTTAATTTTACAGGCGGTGACGGCGCAGGATTTATATCTGGTGATGGGAAGTCTGATGATGGGCGCAACATTGTTAATTGTGGGAAATTTGCTGGCGGATCTATTGCTCAAGTTTACCGACCCCCGGATTCAACTGTCGGATTTGACCTGAGAACCGGACAGGTCACCCCAGGGGTAACTGCTCTAACCATTCCCTGACGGCGATCGCCGTAGCGGGGGCCAACAGCACGCCATTACGATAATGGCCACTGGCGATCAACACATTGTCATACCCGGCTAAGGGGCGAATGACAGGGGCACTTTCCCCCACCGGCCGGGGCCGTTTCCCACTCCAATACTTTAAAATCCTTGCCTGCGCCAAGAAGGGATAGTAGGCGATCGCCGTTTGCCACAGGTTTTCCCGGAGATGTTCGTTAGCCTCTCCCTGGGGGCAGTCGGCGGGAAATTCCACCGTAGCCCCCAACCAATATTGTCGATTAGCCAAGGGAACTAAGTGGATATCCGCCGCCGTTAACACCGGATGCCAATCGGGGGACCGCGTCAGGGTCAGTGCAGCCGGTAGTTCCAGCAGAAACGCCTGACCAATGACTGGCTCTACGCATAAATCCCCTTGGCTAATGACCGTTGTCCCTAAACCCGCCGTGATAATGACATAATCGCTCGGAAAACTGCCTTGGGGGGTTTCGATCGCCTGGCAGCGGGTATTGGCTGTTGTAGCGGTTAACGGCTGAACGGGTGTTTGAAAATGGCAACTCACGCCCCGGTTTACCGCTGCCGTCAGTAAGGCTTGGGTTAACGGCAGCGGAGAAATTTGCCAATCCCAGGGGGAATAAATAGCGCCTTGCAGCTTAGTCGACTGTAATACCGGCAAGTGGTGGTTAAGCTGCTCCCTATTCCAAATTTCCAGAGGATAACCTTGTTTGTGGCGAGTCAGTTGTAATGTTTGCCAGCGATCGCCATCATCTTCTAACCGTAACTTAACCAATCCGTGGCGATTGACCGGAATTATCTGACCTGTCACCTCTGTCAATTCCGGCAACAAACTGCGATATCGCGCCAAGCTGGCTTGACGCAGTTGCCACCCTCGCCCTTGTCTTTTTTGACTAATCACTGCCATCAAAATCCCCAGCGCGGCCCCCGTCGCCCCCTGACCCGGTTGTTGTGCGTCGAAGAGATCAATCTTCACCCCTGGGAGCCGACCCAATTCATAGGCCAGCATCGTCCCAACAATGCCGCTCCCAACAATGGCAATCCGAGTCATGATCAATCGCTTGGGAAAAAATGGGTCGCCTGGGATTCGAACCCAAGACCAATCGGTTAAAAGCCGAGTGCTCTACCGCTGAGCTAGCGACCCGTTGTGTGTTATTCACACAATTTACAACGTTAACATAGCTTTTGTCTCAGGACAAGCAAAAAAAATCTCTCCCCAGACCGACGGTCTGGATTGACCTTGAGGGAGGGTCAAAGCGAACCTAACCAAGAAAAATGGCATACAAGCCTCGCCCTTCAGGGCGACTTTTGATTCTTAATATATTCCTTTAAGACGGCCAATGGTGCACCACCAACGGAGACAGCAAAATAACTAGGACTCCATAGGTGTTCACTATGGGGAGACTTAAAACCATGTTGCCTATACATACGACTTGATACCCCTTTTAAATGGTTAACCAAAGTTGATATGGACAATTTAGGGGGGTACTCGATCAATAAATGAACCTGGTTCCAAGCAAGTTTGTGTTAGGTCTGAATACGAGGTCTACGACCGCTAAGGGAGGATACAATCATGAGATTTCGGAACCAGTTATCGTGGTAACGAAAACCATTGAGGTCTTCAAAGGGACAAAGTACTCCTGCCTTAAGAGTGCGAGTCTTGCGGCAATAGGGGTGAAAGTTCCACAG
>JBEAQB010000092.1:0-4426 GCA_041164125.1 Cyanobacteriota bacterium | reverse complement strand
AAACGTGGGGGAACAATCTCCAATCAACCTAGGGGCTCTAGGGGGGCTTGCTGCATCAAATCTCGAAGGACATTGGACTTTATCATTAACAAACGCGAAGCCTGGACTAACAATTCCAGCGCTTGCTCCCGACTGATATCCGCCGTAGCGTCTTGCATACGGCGAAATTCAAATTGCTGCTCGAGGGTGAGATCGAAAGATTGGGAATTCATAGAGTGTCCTCCAAAATGATTACCCTTTTGACTGTTAATAAATGTAACAAGGGATTGACGAAATGACCGTATTTGAATATACAGACTTTTTCCGGTATACAGGTTAACCTTCGGCCAGGGAGAGTGTTGAGTCACCCAGAAAACTGATTGCCGTTGCCTCGTGCACTGCATATATCGTTCGTTTTAACAAGGGTTTTTGAAAAAAAAAGCTCAAGCCGAACATATCCCACGCTACCGGATAGACACAAGGATGGCGCCCTGGCTTGCGCTGGCAGACTCCGATAATAACGCCATGCTAAAATTACCTAGGCTTATTCGTTTTTAAGTCAGCTATGTCAGTGAAAGAACGTGTTGCAAGCAAGGGCTAGAGAGAGGACACTAGAGGGGAGGAATTCACCATCAGTCTGTCCGCAGTCCATCCTCAACCTAAGCCACCGTGGGATCCTAAAGGCAGATATAAATGCTTGAGTTTACTTTGTTGTTGGGAACTGTTTTATTTTGATGGCATTAGCCGATATTATTAAGAAAAGTAACCAAATGCATCGGGCATCAGTGTCCGCTGTCACCGATCCAAAGTTTTTAGGGGTCAGTTGCGATCGCCGCCTGTCATGGTAGCCGTCTTTAGCCCATAAATTTTCCACTACAGCCAGTATCCCCGGAGGTATTTAGAGCATGTCCGTTCGTCTCTATGTTGGTAATTTACCGAAAGAATCCATTGAGCGTGAAGCGTTACAGGAAGTTTTCGCAGAAGCGAATGCAGTTGTTTCCACGAAAGTCATTAAAGATCGTAAAACTGGCAAGTGTCGGGGCTTTGCGTTTGTGACAGTTTCTACCGATGCGGCCGCCGATGAATTTATCGAAAAATATAATGGTCAGTCCTTTATGGACAGTCCCCTAAAAATCGAAAAAGCGAATCCCCGGGCGAAGGAAGAAGAGGAGGGAGCAAGTGAAGGGGGGACCCGTAATGCAGATAAGGGAGCCAAACCGTCCCGGGGGGATAAAAAACGGGGCGGCAAGGGGAAAGGCCCTTCGGTAACTAGTACTAGTCCCTCTGAGACGTTCCAACCCGATCCTCGCTGGGCTACTCAATTAGCGCAATTAAAGGAAAAACTTGCCGCTGCTAACAGTTGAAGGTCCATCGTCGGATGACAAGGGTTTTATTTAAACCAGGCTGTTTAAAAATTCCCCATCAATAGCGCGAATACGGTGGGTTTTGCCACTGGGATGGCTAGACCCGACTGCCATTAAGTACAAATTTATTAACTTTGCACAAATAAGGAGTTGTTTTTATGGGTGAATTAGATCCGGTTACGTTAATGAAACAAGCGGTTGGTCGGGCAGCAGCTAATCGCGTTCTGTCCAACTCTATTGTGGGTTTGGGGACTGGTTCTACCACTGCCTATGCCCTAGAATTCATTGGCGATCGCCTGAAGAAAGGGGAGTTGACTAATGTTGTGGGCATTCCGACCTCCTTTCAAGCGGAGGTCCTGGCCCGTCGTTATGGGATCCCACTCACGACCCTAGATGTGGTTGATCGTATTGATATTGCCATTGATGGTGCTGATGAAGTCGATCCCCAAAAGAATTTAATTAAGGGAGGAGGGGCGGCCCATACCCGGGAAAAAATTGTTGATGCCTTAGCCGAAACCTTTTTGGTTGTGGTCGATAGTGGCAAACTGGTTGATCACTTAGGCTCTACCTTTTTGCTCCCCGTTGAAGTCATTCCCATGGCCCTGACGCCGGTTATGCGAGCGTTAAAAAAACTCGGCGGCAGCCCCGAATTGCGGATGGGAGTCAAAAAAGCAGGTCCCGTAGTTACCGACCAAGGTAATTTAGTCATTGATGTTAAATTTGACGCTATCACTGACCCGGCCGGTTTGGAAAAAGCCATTAATAATACGCCTGGAGTGCTGGAAAATGGCTTATTCGTTGGAGTAGCTGATGTTGTTTTAGTCGGAGACGTCGTTGACGGCAAACCCCATGTCCGGGAATTTTAGGGGCGCAATCACGAGGCAGACCCCAAAGACGCTATCTTAAAGTGAAGATTTGTGTGAGGATGCGTCCATATGGTCCCTTCTGTAGTTGATAACTGCAGTGCTATTTCAGAGTTCCCGTATGTTGCCTCGGGTGTTGGATTGGGGCCCAACTTGCCCCAATCACCTTTATTTGGCACCGACGGTATTCGAGGAAAAGTCGGAGAACTATTAACAGCACCACTTGCTTTGGCGTTGGGCTTTTGGGCTGGACACGTTTTACAAGACAATTCCCCCCACCTTGGCCCGGTAATTATCGGGCAAGACTCCCGGCTGTCCAGCGATATGTTAGCCAATGCAATGGCCGCTGGGTTAAATGCAGCCGGCGTTGAAGTGTGGCAGTTGGGCTTGTGTCCTACTCCGTGTGTGGCCTATCTAGTCAGGCAATCCGCTGCAATGGGCGGCATCATGATTTCTGCCAGTCATAATCCGCCAGAAGATAATGGCATTAAATTTTTTGATCAACGGGGTTTTAAACTTTCCCGAGTCCTAGCTCAGGCGATCGAGACTGGCCTGCGCCATGGCAAAACTGGGTCAACGCCATTACTCCCATGGGGCAAAACCCACAGTACCCAGCAACAGGTCCAGCACTATTACCAATTTTTACGTAACGGTTTGCCCCCGTCCCTTGATTTTCAGGGCTTGACAATTGTCTTGGACCTAGCCTGGGGCGCAGCGGTTAAGCTCGCGCCCGCCATTTTTCGCAGTTTAGGGGCCGAGGTCATCACCCTCCACGACCTACCCGACGGTAGTCAAATTAATGTCAATTGTGGGTCCACCCATTTAAAACGTCTACAGCAAGCCGTTAAGGACAATGAGGCGGATTTAGGCTTTGCCTTTGATGGTGATGCTGATCGGGTGATGGCCGTAGATGCTAACGGCAAGCCCGTTGATGGAGACTACATTCTCTTCCTTTGGGGCAAAACCCTCAAGGAACGGCAGCATCTCCCCAAGGATTTGATTGTGGGTACCGTGATGGCGAATCTAGCCTTTGAGCGGGCCTGGGAGACACTTGGTGGCCAACTCATTCGGACTGCTGTCGGTGATCAATTTGTCCAAGCTCAAATGTGGGACTCCGGCGCCATGTTGGGGGGCGAGCAGTCAGGTCACATTATTTGTCATCACCATAGTTACTCTGGCGATGGTATCCAAGCCGCATTACACTTGGCAGCCTTAGTTAAGCAATCAGGGTTATCGTTAGCGGCCTTGTTAGACGAAAGTTTTCATCCCTATTCTCAAATTTTACGTAATGTCCGTATTGAAGATCGCGATCGCCGCTTAAACTGGCAAGATTGTGACGTGCTTCAACAGGTCATTGCCAAGGCAGAGGCGGACATGGGGCAAGGGGGACGGGTTTTGGTTCGAGCCTCGGGCACCGAACCCTTGATTCGCGTCATGGTGGAAGCGGCCTGCCCTGAAACGGCTGAACATTGGACAAACCAATTAGTCTCCACCGTTCACCTTCACCTTGGAGGATAGGTCGTTGGGCCATGGGTCAAAATTCGACTGCAGTGGGAAGCCCGCGCTGTGCCACCGGTCCGCCTCGAAAGACTATCAAGGTTTGAAATTCGGCGAGAAGTTCCTATGATAAGCCTATGCTTGTTGAGTTCAGCCGGAATTAATGAAACTGTATAAAATCATCGCCACACTGATTAGCGTTTTCTGCCTAACCAGTTGTCAACCCCCCCAGGGCGAAGGGGGCGGCGACAAGAAGCAAGTGACCATTTTGGGGGTGATGATCGGGGAACAACAGGAAAAAATCGAAAAAGCCCTGGCACCTTTCACAGAAGCAACAGGAATTGAAGTGGTTTACGAAGGCACAGATACCTTTGCCACCACGTTGCCGATTCGGGTGGATTCTGGACAGGCTCCCGATTTAGCGATGTTTCCCCAACCAGGGTTACTGGCAGATTTTGCGCGGGAAGGTCAATTAATTCCCCTGGAGCAGGTCATCTCCTTCGCGGAAATGGCAGCCGCCTATGATCAATCCTGGTTAGATTTAGCCAGTGTGGATGGCACCGTTTATGGCGTTTGGTATCGGGCCTCGGTGAAAAGTTTAGTTTGGTACAATCCCCAACAATTTGAGGCTAATGGCTATGAGGTTCCCACCACCTGGACGGAAATGATGGCGTTAAGTGAGCAAATTATTCAGGAGGGTGAAACGCCTTGGTGCTTAGGAAT
>JBEAQB010000091.1:0-3378 GCA_041164125.1 Cyanobacteriota bacterium | reverse complement strand
CTAGGGTTTTATTGGGCCCCCTATCTGATAGTGTCGGCAGGGGACTGTTTATCACGAGTAGCTTATGGTGTTATCTATTGTCGATGATCGTTTTGGCCCAGGCTGACACCCCCCTCGAACTATTAAGTGCCGCTGTTTTAGAAGGAGCCGGTAGTGGCATTTTGATTCCCATGACGATCACCTTAATTTCTGACCGCTCAGGGTTTAATGAGCGGGGGCGAGTATTTGCGGTGTGTATGAGTGGTTTTGATGCCGGGATTGCGCTTGCCGCCCCCATTATGGGTCTTTTGAATCAACATTTAGGGTTTCGGACTGTATTTTGGTTAACGGGAGGATTAGCGATTACTGCCTTGTTTTTGTTTACAACCTGCTCAAACCCATCCTTATCAAGGTCTGTTAAATTTGCCGTGGGCCGTAGTCAGGACGCTTACGCCGTCACCCCCAAAAACCGTTAGATTTCCCTGCCTTCTATAATGAAAGTCAGAAATTGAAGTCAGATTACCCCCATTGATGTTGCGCTTTTTTGCCATGCCCCTGCCTCGTCTGATCACCATTGTTTTGGGTTTAAGCGTCATTTTGGGGATGGTGATTTGGCTACTGGATGCCATCCTTCGCCTCTATTCTCAGGTTGCCTGGACATCACCATTGTTGGCAAATTTGTTGATTTTGCTAATTATTGGATTTCTAGGGCTGTTGATTTACGCGTTTTTCCACTATTTTCACCTTTCTCGCCAAAGCGGTGTGACTTCTGCCCAAAAACGACGACGGATTAAATTACCGGCTCAAAAAACAGACACAGCGGCAGCCAATTTACAAGCGGTGCGGCAGCAAGTACAGCAAATTCAAGATCAGGTGGCACAACAGGTATTGTTAGAAAAATCCCGTGCGATTGAGGCCCAATTACAGCGGGGAAATTTAAATTTGGTCGTGTTTGGGACGGGGAGTGCGGGCAAAACGTCGTTGGTGAATGCGTTGTTGGGGGAAATTGGGGGATTAACTGGCCCCACTATGGGGACGACGATCGCCGGGAAGAAGTATTACTTATATTTGAGTGGTGTTAATCGGGATCTGGAGATTACCGACACCCCAGGGATTTTGGAAGCAGGGGTAGCCAGCACGGAACGGGCAATGGCGGCCCGGCAGCTAGCAACGGAGGCAGATTTACTCTTATTCGTAGTAGACAATGATTTGCGCCAGTCAGAGTATGAGCCCCTGCAGGCTTTAGCGAAAATTGGTAAGCGGTCATTGTTGGTTTTGAATAAATCTGATCTTTATCCCGACGCTGAATTAGCCCTATTGTTGCAAACCCTTCGGCAACGGGTCAACGCCATTATTCCCGCCGATGACGTCGTAGCGATCGCCGCTCGCCCCCCGGATGTAGAGATTCAGCCCGGCTTATTAATCAAGCCCGAGCCAGAAATTGCGCCCTTACTGCAGCGGTTAGTGGCGGTGTTGCGGAGTGAGGGGGACGATTTGATGGCGGATAACATTTTGCTGCAATCCCAGCGGTTGGGGGATGAGGCCCGAAAAATTCTTGAGCAACAACGGCAACGGGAGGCGATGAAAATTATTGATCGTTACCAATGGATTGGGGCTGGGGCGATCGCTGTTACTCCGTTGCCCGTGATCGATTTGTTGGCAACGACAGCCATTAATGCCCAGATGGTGGTGGAAATCGGCCGTGTCTATGGTTGCGACATCGACGGCGATCGGGGTAAGGCGTTAGCCTTATCTCTGGGAAAAACCTTTGTGGGGCTGGGTATTGTCAAAGGGGCGGTGGAGTTGTTGGCGCAGGCGTTACAGTTTCAAGTGACCACTTACATTGTCGGGAAAGCAATTCAAGGGGTGACCGCGGCTTATCTAACCCGCATCGCGGGGAAAAGTTTTATTCAGTATTTTCGCCAAGATCAAGATTGGGGCGATGGTGGTGTGTCGGTGGTGGTACAGCAGCAATTCCAACTAAGTCGTAAGGATGAATTTATCCAAGCCTTTGTGAAGCAGGCGATCACTCAGGTCGTGCAGCCCTTGGAAGCGTTATGGGAAAAAGAAGACCCCGTTACAGAAGTAGGAGATCCCTTACCAGACTTGAAGGATTTAACCCCATTGGCAACGGAATATTGGCCAGAAACATTACCGGAATCTCAACGCTATCCTCCCCAATATGGTGATTGGCATACCCCCAGCCGTCAACTGGATGATTGGTAGGGGCAAGAAATAGGTCAAAAGAATTTAAGCGTTTTGATGGCGATTTGGCACAAGCCCCCAGCCAGGCGACCCAAGAAGAACAGCAATTTGGACAAAAAACTGAAATGTTATTCTGCTTAATCCAAGCTGTCTGCTACAATTTGCATGATTCAATTAGTTGTGATCAATGGCTGTAACGCGGGCTAAAGTTGCTTTAGATGCAATGGGGGGGGACTATGCTCCCAAGGAAATCGTAGCGGGTGCTATCCGAGCAAGCGCTGAATTAGAGGTTGATATTTTTTTGGTGGGGGATCGCCAACAAATTGAAACCTGCTTAGCCCAACATCCGATTACGCCGAAGAATATCACAGTGGTTGATGCCGATGGGGTAGTCGAAATGGAAGAAGAACCCCTCGTTGCTCTGCGTAAAAAGCCCCAGGCATCTATCAACGTCGCCATGAATTTGGTGAAAACCAATCAAGCTGATGCGGTGGTTTCAGCCGGGCACTCCGGCGCAGCAATGGCCGCCGCCTTACTACGACTGGGTCGGCTTAAGGGCATTGACCGTCCGGCGATCGGAACATTATTTCCAACCATGATTGCTGGTAAATCGGTGATTGTTTTGGACGTGGGGGCAAACGTGGACTGTAAACCTAAATATTTAGAACAGTTTGCTTTGATGGGAACAGTCTACAGTCATTATGTATTGGGCACAGAGAATCCGAAGGTGGGTCTACTTAATATCGGCGAAGAAGCAACCAAAGGCAATGATTTAGCCCAACAAACTTACCAGCGTCTAGACGCTAATCCCAAAATTCCCTTTGTGGGTAATGCCGAGGGTCGAGATGTGTTGTCTGGGCAGTTTGACGTGATTGTCTGTGATGGTTTTGTGGGTAATGTCATTTTGAAATTTGCAGAAGCCGTCGGCGAAATTTTACTCAGCATTATTAAAGAAGAGTTGCCCCAAGGATGGCGCGGGATGCTCGGCACTGCCTTGATTGCCCCTAACCTAAAACGGATTAAACAGCGCATTGACCATGCAGAGCACGGAGGGGCACTGTTGTTTGGGGTTGATGGCATTTGCGTCATTAGCCATGGCAGTTCCAAAGCTGCTTCCATTTTTAACGCGATTCGTTTAGCCAAGGAGGCGGTCGATAATCGCGTCTCAGAACGGATCAATGGGTCAACCACTGC
>JBEAQB010000090.1:0-4762 GCA_041164125.1 Cyanobacteriota bacterium | reverse complement strand
AACGGCGTTAACCCAAGCGGGTTATGGGGAAATTACAACGGAAATTTTACCTGCGCCAGAATTTTACTATGCTGAGGAATATCACCAACAATATCTCGCCAAAAATCCCAATGGCTATTGTGGTTTAGGGGGCACGAATGTTGCTTGTCCGTCAACCGACAAAAGCTATCAAGCTCACTGACCACCGATGGGGCCAAGTTTAGGGGCCCCCGAGGGCAGAAAAGCGCCGGGTTGCAACTGAGTCGAGAAAAGTGGTCAAAACCTGACAGAGAGTAGGGAGAAAGTTGCGATCTGCCATCGTTAACTGAAGAATGACCGCTAAAATACAGGCGCCCGATCGCCCGATTAGCCATGCCCTATCCGTTATATGTTGCGTTGATTTGGCACCACCATCAGCCGTCCTCTTTCTCTGATGGGGTGCTGGGGACTGGGGCTGGAAGTTATCAATTACCAGGGGTAAGACTCCACGGCAGCAAAGATTACGCTGGGTTAGTGCGGTTACTGAGTCGTTACCCTCTATTGCACCAAACAGTCAATTTCAGTCCCTGTTTGTTGGAACAGTTACAAGACTACGCCAACGGCACCGCTATTGATCGGCATTGGGCCCTCACACTGACCCCCGTTACACAATTGACTGCCGAGCAAAAACGGGAAATTCTCCAGCAGTTTTTTGATGTTAATCCTCGGACGCAAATTTTGCCCCATCCCCGCTATCAGGCGTTATATGAACAACGGCAAACCGAAGGGGTTGACTGGTGTCTGCGCCACTGGCAGCCTGAGGACTTTAGTGATTTATTGGCCTGGTACAATCTCATTTGGTTTGATCCCCTGACGGTTGCCGAAGACCGGGATCTCCAACAGTGGTATTTTCAACAACACGCTTTTTCCCTCGGCGATCGCCAACGCATCATTAGCAAGCAACGACAGATTATCCAAACTATCATTCCTCTCCATCAGGCGTTGCAAAAACGGTGCCAACTGGAAATCATGACCAGTCCCTATAGCCATCCTATTTTGCCCCTTTTGGCTGATACTAATATTGCCAGAACCTGTCAGGCCAATTTACCCCTGCCCGATCCCCGCTTTTGTTGGTCAGAAGACAGCATCCAACAATTACAGAAAGCCAAGCAATCTTATCAGCAAACGTTTGGGCGTAATGCCCGGGGCTTATGGTCACCGGCTTTAGCCACGAGTCCGTCCATGCTAGGCACCGCCACCCAACTGCGCTTTGATTGGGTATGTGGGGATGAAACGGTGTTGGCCCATTGCTTAAATCAGTCCCCTCAAGACCAGCACCAGGATAGGGTAGGGGGCGGCGCAAGGTCATGGCTCTATCATCCCTACCGACTTCGGACCCTGGATGGAGACTTAACCCTGGTCTTTCGCGATCAGCGACTTTCCGATCAACTGCGATTTGATTATGCCCACCTGTCCCCTGCCAGAGCGGTCCAGGATTTAATGGCGCAACTGTTGAGCCTTTACCAAGGGCAATCCTCCCTCAATCTAGGACAGAGTGGCACTGAAACCCCACGTTTAGTTACCCTTGCTTTGGAGGGTGAACAGGGCTGGGCTAATTACGATCAAAACGGCTTTGGCTTTCTAAGCCAGTTCTATCAACAGAGCCAAGCGTTGACCCGTCAAGGGATTTTGCAGTTTGTGACCGTATCGGAATTCATTGACCAATTCCCCCAGGCCCAAATTGCCACCCATGGCATCCAAGAACAATTAACTGGTGCTTGGCGCCAGGGTGACTTTAGCCCCTGGATTGGTTCCCCCTTAAAAAATAAAGCGTGGGATTATTTAATCGATGCTCGTCAAACCCTAGCGAACCACCCAGAAGCCACGCCAGACAATAACCCCGCAGCCTGGAACGCTCTTTATGCAGCCCAAAGTTCTGATTGGTTTGAGGCCCTCAATCACGACATGACTCCCAGGCAATGTCAGTTAGAAGCCCTATTTCGCTCCCATCTAATTCAGCTTTACCGTGCTCTGAATGAAACAATACCTGGGTATTTACAGCATCCCCTTGGTCCTGCCATACCAACAAAAACCGATCGCCAAGGGTCGCTTTATCCCCGGTGGGGCGACTTGAGTGATTTAACCTCCTGGCAAGGGGCAACCTGCGTGTCAGTGACTCAGCATCAAGTGGTTCGAGCCTTTTATTATGGACAAAATCCCCACTTTCTCTACTTCCGGCTAGATTGCCATTGCCCCATCGAGCTTGTTGACCCCGATGAATTACATTTATGGTGGTACTATCCTGGTGTGCCCCACCCTAACGCTCCAGCGGCGATCGCCTCCTTACCAGACCACGCACCGCTCAATTATTATTTCCACCATCATTGTTGGGTAAATTTAAAATCCCAACAGGCGTGGCACGAAGTGGCTCTGAATAGGGCAACCTGGCAACGCAGTTCCCAACGTCCCGAGGTGATACGACAGGATCAGATTTTTGTGGTGAGTGTCCCCGTAGACTTATTAGCTCACCCCGGCAACCCGACGTTACACCTATTGGTGCTATTAGCGGAACAAGGGGAGTTTGATAGTCTGCTATCTGGCGATCGCCCGTTAGAATGGCATTGTGATTAGGGGAGGGATGTAAGCAAAAAAGTGGGTCCCTCACACCTATCCCTGAATGACGTTTCCCCTACGTCCCTAAAATCACTATTGCCCAAATTCTAATCGGGCCTGTTCCACTAATTCTGCGGTGATCTCGTCTAGATCAGCCTCCCGGGCCAGCTGCTCAATGCGTTGACGGGCTTGTACACGGGCAAAATAGGGAATATTTTTAAGCTTCTGGTGTGCTTCTGGGGTCCAGGGTAGAGAGTTTTGCCATTGCATTGTCTGTCACTGTTCCTTTTTGATTGTTGCTTGATATGTCGTCAATTTTACCAAAGCGTAAGCTGAGGGCAAGTTGCGCAACCTCATCACTCATTGGCGGTGCCGATCGCCATATTCGCAACACTAACGAGAGCAGTAACTTCCTTCAATGTTAATAATTGTTGGATGTTATGTTCGCTACTGTACAACCTCTGGGCAGTGGATAAACTCTGGTTGATAATTGTTCTGGAGGAACCAATTCATGAGTTGTCGATCGCCAATTGCTGCTTTTTGGAAATTATTGAGTTCATCTCACACTATCCCTGCTGGGTGGACAGTGATTGAACTTGCCACAGTCTCGGTCACGGTGGGCATCTTAGCCAGTATGGTGACGCCGTCTCTCCAGGGACTCAGGGCTAGAATGACTCTCAGACGGAATCTTTCGGAACTTAAACAATCGTTACAACAGGCTCAGCGCAATGCGATCAAACTGGGGAAGGAGTGTAAGGTTCAAATGGATACGGAAAGCAAGCCGCCGGTGCTGCGGGTAGCCCCGGAAGCTAAATATAAGGGATGTTTACCCTTTCAAGAATTAGCCCTAAAGGATGTCAAACTCTATGAAAATTTTCCGGGGACAACCATTCGATTTTCTTATAAAGGTAATTCAAGAAATTTGGGCACAATGGTAATTGAGTCACTTTATGCTAGTAACAAACGTTATTGCATTGTGATGTCTAACGGCATTGGTATGATGCGTTCTGGCATTTACGAAGAGACACCACCCATCATTAGTGCCGCTTATT
The DNA here is from genome assembly GCA_041164125.1 of Cyanobacteriota bacterium. Lineage (GTDB taxonomy): Bacteria > Cyanobacteriota > Cyanobacteriia > Cyanobacteriales > Microcystaceae > Synechocystis. Next base: position 1,139 of record JBEAQB010000090.1, on the reverse strand, counting down.
GTAAAACAGCGATTTAGAAGGGGGCAATGATGAAAATCTGGCTCAATTTACTGACTCGAAAACAATTAACTGGCTTCACCTTAACGGAGTTATTAATTGCTTCAGTGATGGCATTTTTCGTCGTTAGTGCCGCAGGATTTGCCATTTTGGTCATGACTAGGCAAAATTTAGTAAACCATGTTTCTAGTGATTTAACCTATAATACCCACAGAGCTTCAGAGTTTATTGCATCTGAGATTAAAAGAGCCAAGGGTATTGAAATTAGTAAAATTGAAACGCCACCACCAATATTATCTGATTGCCCCGATTTCACCGCAGCAGAAGATGAGTTTGTAATGGGACTAGTTGTCGATACGCCCGAATTTTCTAATGCAACAACATCCACAATTATTTATTATTCAAAAACCCCACCGGATCAAGATCTCTGGAGAGGGCCAAGTTCTATCTATCGCTGTGGTCCATCTCTCGAAAGTGATGGTAACTTTGGTTCTGCAGGTAATGAGCCAAGCATTCTTGTCGATTCCATTCTTGCTCCGTTACCCTCTCCCAATCCTAGTCCTTGCCCTTCTGACACCACCACATCAAGTCCTACTGATCCTGCCGCTGGTTTTTATATATGCCAAGACAACAACAATCCTAAACTAATTGAAATTCATATCACTGCCACTTCGTCGGATTTGGAAGATCGTGGACTAACACGGTCAGGAGATGCCGCAAGCTCAGGGACGTATAAAGTGGTTACAAAAGCGTTTGCCCGCGCTACTGCTACTCCCTAATCTCCATAGACCACGACAAGTGGGCCCTAAGCCTGGATGAAACATACACCTGCTGGTGGGCGTTTAGGGTGCCTATCCTCGTGAGGCAGGTTGGGGGACTTCAAGGGGATGACTGGGTAAAACTTGCTGGTGTGATCGCTGTTCCATCACGCAATTCTAAAATTCGTGAGACAGCAATGCGTTCTCCGGCCGTGACTCCAGAAACGACCTGATAGGATTGGCCTTGGATGGCGCCCAGGATAACGGGGGTTTGTTTGGCGACTAGGCCGTTGCCGGACTGCGGTGATGGTGCTGAATTGGCCTTACCGCCAGTGTCCACTTCAGCCTCCCCCTGGGGACGGGCGACAAAGACAAATTTTTGTG
>JBEAQB010000089.1:0-8570 GCA_041164125.1 Cyanobacteriota bacterium | reverse complement strand
TGGCGCTTATTTTATTTTTCATCACCTTAGGGGTTAATGCCCTTGCCGTGTTGTTAGTAGAAAGTATTCGCCGTCGCCGGGAAGCCCTTTAATCCCCCGCCAACGCCCTGGTAGATACCGTAATCCTGGCTATTCAGGGTTACGATCGCACCGCTGGCAAACGCTCAATCGGTTTTGGTCTTGCCTGGCTGTTTCTGACCTTTGCTTGTCCCCAACCTATGGCCTGTATTCCATGACATCCTCTTTCGACCCCAATCCATTAGACCAAGAACTGCACCGACCTTTACCGGTTTTTCGCAATGGCTTTACCTGGGTAATGACGGGAGTAACATTTGCATTGACGGTGATTGCTTTACTGCCTCTATTTGCGATGGTGGGTGCCATTGTCAGTCGTGGGCTACCCCAGTTTTCTTGGGAAGTTTTTGTCAATTTACCGGCGCCCATTGGCGTTGAAGGGGAAGTGAATGGTTTTGCCAATGCGATTGTTGGTACCTTGACTATGGTGGGTTTAGGGGGCGTCTTGAGCGTGCCTCTCGGGGTAATGACGGGCATTTTTTTGGCGGAATTCGCGGCGGGATCGGCGATCGCCAATGGTATTCGCTTTACGACGGTCATTTTAAGTAGTGTTCCCTCAGTAATTGTTGGCGTGTTTGCCTATGGGGTATTGGTGATTACCACCAAACAATTTTCCGCTGTGGCTGGGGGCTTCGCCCTGGGGGTGATTATGATTCCGATTATTGCCCTAACCACGGAAGAGGCGCTGAAATTAGTGCCCGTCTCCTACCGCTTGGGGTCAGCGGCCCTGGGGGGAAGTCGTTGGCAAACGACCTATCAGATTATCTTGCCAGCCGCTTTACCGGGAATTACCACAGGGGGGTTACTAGCGATGGCCCGGGCGGCCGGGGAAACAGCGCCCCTCATGTTTACTGCCCTGTTTAGCCAGTTTTGGCAAGAAGGCTTGATGTCTCCCACCCCTTCTCTGCCTGTGCTGATTTACAACTATGCCAGTTCCCCCTTCCCTGAGCAAAATGAAATCGCCTGGACTGCCTCTTTGGTGTTGTTGCTCATGGTGTTGGTTATTTCTCTCCTATCGCGGTTTTTGACCCGTCGTCGTTTACCTCATCATTAATTTGCCTTGATTTTTCCCTGGCCAATTTTTGCTTTTTAGCCATGAACACCATCTCTTCCCCTTCTCAGACAACGGCGATCGCCAACAGTGATTATGCGATCAGCGCTCAGGGTCTTGGTTTTTACTATGGTCCCAAAAAAGTCCTAGAAGGGGTTACCCTCAATATCCCTGCCAATCAAGTCACCGCCATGATCGGCCCCTCCGGTTGCGGAAAGTCCACTTTTTTGAAAGCGTTGAACCGGATTGGCGAACTAGAAGGCAAAGTCAAAGTCACGGGCAAAGTTGAATTCTTTGGTCAGGACATTTACGGGCCCAAAGTCAACCTCAATACCCTGCGGCGACAAATCGGCATGGTCTTCCAACGTCCTAACCCCTTTCCTGCCAGTATTTACGACAACATTGTCTATGGCATTAAAATTGCCCAACGCAAAAGTCGGACTGAATTAGATGAAATCGTCGAAAAAGCCTTACAAGGGGCCGTCCTCTGGGATGAAGTCAAGGATAGCTTACATAAATCAGCCCTGGGGCTATCCGGCGGACAACAACAACGGTTGTGTATTGCTAGGGCCCTGGCAGTGAATCCCAAGGTTTTGTTAATGGACGAACCTTGTTCTGCCCTTGACCCCATTTCCACCCTCAAAATCGAAGAGTTAATCAAAACCCTCCGCCATCAATTAACCATTGCCATCGTTACCCACAATATGCAGCAGGCATCGCGGGTGTCAGACTTTACCGCCTTTTTCAACACCGACGAAAGTCGCATTGGGCAGTTGGTAGAATTTGACACCACTGAAAAAATCTTCGCCAATCCCGATGATACCCAAACGCGGGATTATGTGGCCGGACGGTTTGGGTAAGGCGCGACAGATTTTTGTTAAACTCTTGAAGGCAAAGCCGCCCTAACAGGCGGGGGTTTGAACCCAGTTTTTCGATGAAAGTTGTTTTTTGGGGAACCCCAAATTTTGCGGTTCCCACCCTGGCGGCTTTATTAGCCGATCCAGCTATCCAAGTGCAAGGTGTCGTGAGCCAACCGGATCGCCGTCGGGGGCGAGGCAGCCAATTAATGCTTTCCCCTGTTAAACAGGTGGCTTTAGCGCATCATCTCCCGGTCTGGCAACCTGAACGGGTCAAACGTTGTCCTGCAACTTTGCAGAAACTCCAGGCCTGTCAAGCTGATTTCTTCGTGGTTGTTGCCTATGGACAATTGCTTTCAGCGGACATTCTCGCGATGCCCCGCTGCGGTTGCATTAATGTCCATGGTTCATTGTTGCCCAAATACCGGGGGGCGGCCCCACTACAATGGGCGATCGCCCAGGGGGAGAGAGAAACGGGCGTTACCACCATGATGATGGATATCGGTATGGATACTGGCCCGATACTCCTAAAATCGGTGATGCCGGTCTCAATGTTCGATAATTTAGAAACCCTCGGCGATCGATTAGCTCAGGTGGGAGCTGACCTGTTAGTGCAAACGCTTCATCGGATTGACACTCATCGCCTAACCCCCATTGCCCAAGCGGATACCGAGGCCACCTATGCACCTTTATTGAGCAAAACTGATTTTCAAATCAATTGGCACCATAGTGCTGAAGCGATTCACAATCAAGTGCGAGGGTTTTACCCTCTCTGTTATAGCCAGTGGCGCGATCAAGTCTTAAAGGTGATGAAGACGATTCCCTTGGGTGACCCCTATTTTGATCAGCTTCCTCCCGACTATCAGCCGCTCATTAACGCCTATCACACCAGCCAATTACCCACGGGCAAGGACGGAGAAATTGTTGCACTGATTAAAAATTGGGGGCCCGTAGTCCAAACCGGTAGGGGTCACCTATTACTGCAAACTGTCCAGCCACCCGGTAAAAAACGTCAATCGGGGAGTGATTTTGTCAATGGCAGCCATTTAAATATCGGCGAACTTTTAGGTATTGAAGCCTCAAAAGGCAACCACCCCTAACGTATTTTTGTTAAATATCTAAATCAGTCAGATTCAACTTGGTGCCATAGGTTTCAATAAACTCTCGCCGGGGCGCCACGCGATCGCCCATCAGGACCGTGAAGATACGATCAGCCTCAACGGCATCGTCAATTTGAACCTGCTTCATGGTGCGGGTTTCAGGATTCATGGTGGTATCCCAAAGTTGTTGGGGCATCATTTCCCCTAACCCCTTAAAACGTTGAATGGTGTAATTGGCATTGGGGGGAAACTGACTAATTTGCTCTTGCAGTTCTCGATCAGAGTAACAATAAAAATGATTTTTACCCCGCTCTAATTTATACAGGGGTGGACAGGCAATGTAGATATAACCTTGATCCACTAAATCCCGTTGGTAACGGTAGAAAAATGTCAGCAAAAGAGTGCGTATGTGCGCTCCATCAACGTCGGCATCGGTCATAATTACGACACGGTGGTAGCGCAGGGAGTCGAGATTAAATTCATCACCCTTAATTCCTAGGCCAAGGGCCGTGATTAATGCCTGAATTTCCGTATTTTTATAAATTTTGGCATCATCAGTCTTTTCAATGTTTAAGATCTTGCCCCGTAATGGCAGAATCGCTTGAAAACGGCGATCGCGACCTTGTTTGGCACTACCGCCTGCACTATCGCCTTCGACAATAAAGATTTCTGATACTGATGGGTCTTTAGAGCTACAATCTGCCAGCTTACCTGGTAAGGTCGAGGATTCAAGCACCGATTTGCGGCGCACTAGTTCCCGCGCCCGGCGGGCGGCTTCGGCCGCTTTAAAGGCTTGGACTGCTTTTTCAATAATGGCGTCGGCAACGCTGGGGTTAAACTCTAAAAATTCCGTCAGGGTTTCTCCGACGATGGTATCGACAATGCCCCGGACTTCGGTGTTACCGAGTTTAGTTTTGGTTTGACCTTCAAATTCGGGATCAGGGACTTTAACGGAAATAACGCCGGTTAGACCCTCGCGAATATTTTCTCCCCCCAAATTGCCATCGGACTCTTTCAGCTTATTGCGCTTACGGGCGATGGAATTTAAGGTGCGGGTCAATACCGCTTTTAAACCTTCCAAGTGAGTGCCACCGTCGTTGGTGCGAATATTATTGGCGAAGCCTAGCAAGGTATCGCTAAAAGCGTCAACACACCATTGCAAGGCTACCTCGACTTGGACATCGTTTTTCTCCCCTGATACATAGATAATGTCATGGTGAAGGGGGGTTTTTTCGGTGGTCATGTAGGAGACGTATTCCCGGATGCCCCCCTCATAGTGAAACGTTTCTTCCCGCAAAGATTGGGGACGGCGATCGCCAAACGTGACCTTAACCCCCGCATTGAGGTAGGCTAATTCCTTGAGGCGAGTGGATACCGTATTGAAATCAAACTCGATGCCATCTTTAAAAATGTCTTTATCGGGCAAAAAAGAGACTCGGGTTCCCGTGGCATGGACGGTATTCGGGGTTGCCACTAAGCTGCCAACGGCATTTCCCCGTTCGAATCGCTGATAATGTTCTTTTCCTTCTCGCCAAACCGTCACCTCAACCCACTCAGAAAGGGCATTCACCACGGAAACCCCCACGCCGTGTAACCCACCAGAAACCTTGTAACCTCCTCCCCCAAATTTGCCCCCGGCGTGTAATACCGTTAACACCGTTTCTAACGCTGATCGCCCTGTTGTCGGGTGAATATCGGTGGGAATACCGCGACCATTATCCAGCACGGTGACAGAGCCATCGGCATTAATCTCAATTTCAATGTGGGTACAATAGCCGGCCAACGCCTCATCAATGGCATTATCGACTACTTCATAAACCAGATGGTGCAGACCTTTTGGCCCCGTCGAGCCGATATACATCCCTGGGCGCTTACGGACTGGCTCCAATCCCTCGAGGACTTGAATTTGATCGGCACCGTAATTCGTGGTCATGGTCTCTCCAAAATCAGGCTTAGCTTCGATGTTTTTGCGTCTAATGGCAAAAGCCTTAAAAATTCTAACACAAAAGGGTTTAAGCCAATAATAGTAGGGATTCGCGCTTGTTTTGAAGAGGGGATCGATTAAGCTATTTTTCCAGCCTGACAGCGTACCATTGTAGGTAACCGCCATCTACCTGTTCGAGTTCGCAATAATTGTCCCGCAAATGCTGTGCTTGATCAGCCAATGTGGAAAATTTATGGAGAGTAGGAGGAAGGGGAAGGGGGTAATTTTCTAAAATTGTTTGTAATTTAGCCGTCATCTCCTCCGGGGTGAGAAAGACCTCTCCTGTTTGATCTTCCAACACCGTAAACATGGTTTCTGGGTACATGATGGCATCAGCCCTGGCGATCGCCTCTAGGGGAAAGAAGGGGAAGTCACCAATGATCGGTGACTGCAATGGTGAGGTTACTTGATGTTCAACAACTCAACATCAAACTCTAGAACGGCGTTGGGGGGAATTACACCGCCTGCTCCCCGGGATCCATAGGCTAAATCTGCCGGAATAATTAACGTGCGTTTACCACCCACTTTCATGGTCGCGACGCCTTCATCCCAACCTTTAATCACTTGACCCACGCCAATTTTAAAGCTAAAGGGTTTATTCCGGTCTAGAGAACTATCAAATTTAGTGCCATTGGTTAATTTACCGGTGTAATGCACAATAACGGTCTGACCTTTGGTTGGACTGGGACCATCCCCCACCACTGCGTCAATATATTGCAAACCAGACGGGGTAGTAACGATATTTTCAGGGGTCATAGGGGCTTTCTCTACTGGTTTAAGATCCGAGGCCTGGGCAATAAGGGCAGTGGCCGGATTGGCAGCCGCTACTGTTTGGGGGGTAACATCAGTGGGCTTTGTGTCTGCTAGGGCAACGCTTTGAGCGGGTTTCCCCCAAAAAGACACGAATAGTAAAGTGAGTCCGAAGAAACAAACAATCCCTAGGCTAATGAGAACATCGCGCATGGCGGTCAAGGATTTCATAACGTAATAACAACAATGAGCGTTACCTCGATTATCCCATGGCTTACCGCCAGCGTTGATTTTCTAGATCCCGGATTTGCCTTTCCAGGCGATCAATCCGTCCCCTTAATTCATCCATTTCTGATTGGCGCGGTACCCCCAAATCCTGCAACATATTGCGGAGTTGTCGCTCTAGGTTAGCCTCAATGTGACCCTGTTCACTTCTGATTTGCCCCATCAGATCATCGACAAAAGCGGTTGCCTGATCGGCATTGATTTTGCCATCCTTGACCCATTGGTCACTAACTTCCCCCAATTTTTCAGCCACGAGGGTCGTAGTACCAATGCCAACCATCAAAAGTTGCTTAAGCCAGTCGTTGGTGTCCATAGAGTTTTTCCAAAAAGAAGGGGTGAATAATAAAAGAGGGGTGAATGCAGAGACGTTTAAGGTCTTCGTTCAGGATAACAAACCGCCTGCGCTTACCGGGATAGGAACTGAACGGCTTTAGGGCCGGGGGGGAACCGAGGCAATGGGCTGATTGGCAGTTTGTGCATCCCCCCTGGCCTCTCCCCTCCCTGGGCTAGGACGGGGAATGCGTTGTCGCAGATTGTTTGCAGACTGTTTAAGGCAAATATTCCCCCTAAACATTCTCGGATTTGACGGGAGTTCGCCACATTGATGGCAGATAATAGACAATGAAGGCTGATTCATCCCGCTGTTTTTTCTATGTCTGATACCTTGACTGATCTGTCCCAACAACTCAACGATGCGTCTGAAAAAAAACAGTTAATGGCGATCGCCCAATTGGCAGAAAAAGGGGAATCCGGTTGGCAAGTGCTGATGGGCTATCTAGAAAAAAATACTCCCCTCCAAACCCCTATCCTAGCAGTGGGAAGTGCTTACCAAGCCTTGAGGAATTTGAATCAACCAGCCTTAACTGCCCAGCTGAATAAAAAGTATCCGACTGGTGTTTTTCCCCTGAATTCTGCTCAGAATCTCGACTATCGACCCCTCCAGACTGCCTTAACCAATCAAGCTTTTGAAACTGCGGACGATATTACCCGCGACAACCTCTGTCAACTTGCTGGAGATGGCGCTGCTCAACGACAATGGCTTTACTTTACCGAAGTCGAACAATTTCCTAGCCTAGATCTCCATACCATCAATGCCCTCTGGTGGCTTTCCTCCAACGGACGCTTTGGGTTCTCCGTTCAGCGCAAACTCTGGTTGGCATCAGGCAAAGACTTTACCCGGCTTTGGCCCAAAATTGGTTGGAAAAACGGCAATGTTTGGACGCGTTGGCCGCAGGGGTTTACGTGGGATCTATCCGCTCCGATTGGCCATTTACCCTTGTTGAACCAGTTACGAGGGGTGCGAGTAGCCGAGTCACTCTACAATCACCCGGTTTGGTCAAAATATCAGTGGTAATTTCAACTAAAACTGCTAAAAAAATTAAGAATTGTTGCCGTTTCTTGAATCCTTTGCTAAGGTGTGCTTTGAGAAGCGTAACCCATTACGCTGCATCGCTCTTAGGAGGCGTTTACCATGCTTAGCTGCCTATCCCCTGATCAACTCACCACAATCCACGATTAAGGGATTCGGAAAAACCCACTGGATTCGTGATGGCCAACCAGTGACTTTCCCGTCCCACCCATACTGGGACAAGCGCCAAAACCATTAATGCTCACAAAAATTTTCACCCCCCCTCTCAATACCCTAGACGCATCTGAGTTCCCCGCTAGCACCTGGAACAGGATCGTTTGGCAACATCAGCCGTGTTGCTAGGGGGTACTCCGTGTGGTGATGGCCATCTGTTGAGCCCCATCTCAGTATCAACAATGGAGCAATAACGCTAATTTTCCTGATTGTCTTTGATCTATCTAACCCTCAATACCTCAGCTTTACAGGAGGTGCATGATGAATTTATTGGGAAAAACCGCCTTTGTAACCGGTGCCTCCCGTGGCATTGGTCGGGCGATCGCCGAAGAATTGACCCGACAGGGCATTGCTAAAGTGATTCTAGTTGCCCGTAACACCGAGACGTTGCAACAGTTTGCCCTCGATTTGCAAGCCCTAAACCCTAAACTTGTTGCCATTCCGTTAACCTTGGATTTGACCCGTCCCGTAGACGTGAATACGGCGATCGCCCAAACCTGGCGCGACCATGGCCCCATCCACTTATTAGTCAACTGTGCTGGGATCGCCCACCAAAATCCCTTTCTCCACAGCCACTTCCCAGACGTGTATCAAGAGATTTCCCTCAATTTAATGGGACTCTATTGTGTAACCCGCTGCATTGCCCGTCGAATGGTTTCCCAAAAAGAAGGCACGATTGTTAACGTGTCGAGCTTAATGGGCAAAGTGGCGGCCCCAACCATGGCGACATATTCTGCGACGAAGTTTGCCATTTTAGGCTTTAGCCAGGCGTTGCGAGGTGAGTTGGCGGCTCATCAGATCCGTGTTGTCACGCTTCTGCCCACCCTGACGGACACCGATATGACCAAAGGGCTCAAACGTTTCCGTTGGGTTCGTGCCATGACTG
>JBEAQB010000088.1:0-4829 GCA_041164125.1 Cyanobacteriota bacterium | reverse complement strand
CTTTATCTTCAATGGTCAGCCTACGCGACGATCGCCAGTTTCGTCTTAATGATCTTAGCTTTCATCCTGAAATGGGGGGTACGGTTTCGGTTAGTGGGCATCACCAGTTTTATGACGGTCTTGACGGTGGGAATTTTGGGACTAGGGTTAGGACTCTTTGATCGCCCAACAGTGGAGGGCGCCGTGCCATTTAATCGGGTGTATGACAATGGTGCCAACCAAATTGTGATTACCGTCCCCCCCACTGTGAGCCCCACTGAAGTAGAGGCAACCCTCAAACAAGCGGCCAATCGTTATTTTTCCCTAGGGCGTATCTCCACCGATGGCCAGGCAATGGTCATCCGGGCCCGGGCGTTAATCCATCCCCAACCAGGCCTGAGTAAACCCTTATATGTGGGGGAAGCGTATAGAACCTTGGGAACCAAAGATTCTAATCAAATTGACGTTCAATTAAATCAGAACGCCCTACAAGAATTGCGGCAAAATCAAGCAGTTTAGCGGGAATTAGGGGGTTAGACGACAGATTAGCCAAATAGAAATTCTATCAATAGTCCCAGGATGAAAGACTTTTTCAAACAACTTTGTGCCAGTTTTGTGGGGACGATCGCCGCTGTCCTAGTTTTGCTGAGTTTGGGTACCGGTAGCATTGTGTTATTGCTGCTATTCCTGGCTTCAACGGGGGAACTTGTCCTCGAAGAAAAAACAGCGCTGGTGTTAGATTTATCGGTGCCCATTCGAGATACGAATCCGCCCCTGAGCTTGAGTCAGAGTTTATTAACCACCAAAGAAGGTTCTGTTCCCCTCCGCACTGTGGTTAATGCCATTGAAAAGGCCGCCCAAGATGACCGCATTGCGGCCCTGTTTATCGATGGTCGTCAGGATGATCAGGTGAGGGGCTATGCCAATTTAAGTGAAGTCCAACAGGCATTGATTAAGTTTAAGCAAGCCGGGAAAAGTATTATTGCCTATGGCCTCACCTTTAGCGAACCAGGTTATTATTTAGCCGCCACTGCCGATCAAGTGCTGTTGAATCCCCTGGGGGGGATGGAACTCAATGGGCTGGTGACCGAACCGATGTTTTTTACAGGGGCCTTTGAAAAGTATGGCATCGGCGTTCAAACGGTGCGGGTGGGAACCTACAAAGGGGCGATCGAACCCTTTACCCGTCAAAGTCTTAGTCCCGAAAATCGGCAGCAACAACAGGCATTACTGGATCAGATTTGGCAGGACTATCGGGCAACCGTTGCGAAAAACCGCAATGTATCTCCCACTCAAATCCAGGCGATCGCCGATCAGGAGGGCCTCTTGTTGGTCGAGGCGGCCAAGGAAAATCAACTAGTTGATCGGAGTGCTTATTGGGATCAGGTGCTCGACGCTTTACAGGCAGTCGGGGTTTCGACTAACGTTGCGGCTTCCCAGGGGGAAGATGGGGAAAAAAGTTTTCGGCAAATTAGTTTAAGCGACTACCAACGTCTCTGGGAGGCTGAACATCAACCGGATCAGCCAGCCGGCAAAATTGCGATTCTTTACCTCGAAGGAACGATCGTCAATGGCAATGGCACGTGGCAAACCGTGGGTGGCGATCGCTACAGTCAGTTGCTGCGGCAAATCCGGGCAGATCCAGCCATTAAAGCCGTGGTTTTACGGATCAATAGTCCCGGCGGTAGCGCCAGTGCAGCGGAGATTATTTGGCGAGAAGTGGGCTTATTGCAACAACAGAAACCGGTGATTATTTCCATGGGCAATGTCGCTGCGTCCGGCGGATATTGGATTGCGACGGCCGGGCAGACAATCCTGGCCCAACCCAGTACGGTCACTGGCTCGATTGGGGTCTTTAGCATATTGTTTAACGTTGAAGATTTAGGCAATCGGCTGGGGTTAACCTGGGATGAAGTCACCACGGCTCAGTTGGCTAACTTAGGGTCTACGGTGAGTCCGAAGTCAGCGTTGGCGTTGGCCGTTTATCAAAAATCCGTTAACCGTGTTTATGACGTCTTCATCGATAAAGTCGCCGCGTCTCGGAACTTATCACCTGAGCAGGTCAATGCGGTTGCACAAGGCCGGGTCTGGAGTGGCGCAGCGGCGCAAAAGATCGGTCTCGTGGATCAATTAGGGGGATTAAATACAGCCCTTACTGTGGCCGCTGAACAAGCCCAGTTAGGACAAAACTGGCAGATCGAAGAATATCCTATCCCCAAAGGCTTAAATACCTTACTGCTTGAGAATTTAGGGCAAAGTCTTGCCCCTTTGGGGATCTCTCATCAGGCTGATTTACCCCAACCCTTGCAAACTACTTGGCAACAAATAGCAACGGAATGGCAGCAATTAACGCATTTCAATGATCCCCAAGGAATTTATGTGCGTTTACCGTTTTTTTGGCCATTGTATTAATGCCTAGCAACCAGTTGAGGCTAATCCGCCCCTAGTTTCCCAGTCCCTTGTTGATCGACAGATTTGAATCACAAGTAGCGGGTGAGCTGAATACGATAGCGTTCTTTTTTGGTCATTGCGATATCGCCTATTTCCAACCGTCCCTTACCGCGATAGGTCACTAAATCTCCCGCTTTAAGGGCATAGCTGGGTTGGGTGATGGATTTCCAATTGACTTGCACGTTGCCTTGATTGACCGCGTCAGCCATTTTGCTGCGGGAGAGACCAAACCCGGCCGAGGCGATCGCATCTAACCGTAAAGACGCTTCTACGGTGGTCATTGCCTTTGTTTTAGGCGGACGAATTTTTAAGTCCCCCAGGGTAATTTCCTTGGTCTTAACGGGGACTGTCCGCACCTGGGTCAAATTCAAGGCAATAAATTCCGCGACTTCTGGCATGGCGATCGCCTGGGCCCCCCGTTCCCCCAACAGAATAATGTCGCCGATTTTTTCCCGTACTAAGCCAGTGCCCAATAATGCGCCTAAAAAATCTCGATGGCTAGCGGGATCAAATAAGAAATTACCGGCTATGTCCAAGGCTGCTAAGGGAATTTGTTCTGTTTCCAAGGGAATTTCTGCTCGGGCGATCGCCAACCGTTGTCGCTCCGCTTGGGGATACCCCCCCCAGGCCAAAAAATGTAATTCCGTTAACGGACTAAAGCGGCTGTGGATGTCTGCCAGCAAAGGCGGCGTCAAAAAATCCGTGATCACCACTTCCCAGGTTCGCAATGCTTGCTCAGCCTTATCAATCACCTTAGCGATTAGGTCTCGGTTCTCGACGCCCTTTAATAAATCTTCTCTGGGTAGCATAATAAATTTGAATAATAGATTAATCGCCGGCTGTACCTATGGCTGACTCCCTAACCGGCAAGCCCTAGTTTTCTAAGATCCTAGCTTGGTTGGAATCTCGCGGGACAGTCTGACCGGGGCGGCGTTTGATTGTACCATGATGAAGGTTAGAAGTTTTCTCCTTGAAGCAAAAGTCGAGCAACCATGATCAAACGGTTTTGGCCCTTCGCCCTTGGAACTGCATTTTATCTGGGTTCCCTACCATCGTTGGCCCAATCTTGGCCTCTCGTGCCCGTCAGCGAAGCGGATAAAACGGTGGGGTTTGATGAACAGTTATGGGGGAATCAATGTCATCGGGGGGATAAGCAGGCTTTAATCCAGGCTATTGATCACAGTTTGGCCTATCTCAACACGGCTAGTGCGGCTAGCGCCTATCAAAACTATCCGGTTCCCAGTATCACGCGAGACCGAGTCCGCCGATCCCTCTTTCGCTTCAAAACCTTGCTGCAACAATCTTCCTCACCAACGGCGTTACAAGTCGCCATTCAACAGGAGTTTCAATTTTATCAAGCCGTGGGTAACGATAACCAGGGAACCGTTCACTTTACCGGCTATTTTGAACCCATTTACACCGCCAGTCGTCAGCGAACCAGGGAATATCGTTACCCGATTTACGCTAAACCCAGCAATTTTGAGAGTTGGCAAACTCCCCATCCAACCCGTGCCATCCTAGAAGGCGTTGATGGTTTGGGCACAACCAGTCCCCTCAAAGGGCAAGAACTCGCCTGGTTTAACAATCGGCTGGATGCCTATCTCATTCAAGTGCAAGGGTCCGCTAAACTCAACTGGGTTAATGGTGGGAAAACATCGATCGCCTTTGCCGGGACGACAGATTATCCTTACACAAGTTTAGGCAAAGAAACTATCAAGGAAGGGATATTTCGTCCGGGGGAAGTGACGTTACCGAAGTTAATTGACTATTTTGACCAAAATCCCCAAGAATTAGACCGTTTTATTCCCCGGAACAATCGCATGGTTTTCTTTCGGGAAACGTCGGCCACCACGCCGGCCCGCGGTAGCATTGGTGTGCCTGTCACCGCTGAACGATCCGTTGCGACGGATAAAGCCCTGATGCCCCCTGGGGCGATCGCCGTTCTCGCCACCCAAATCCCTGATTGTCAGGGCAAGAAAATTGCCGTGCATCGTTTTGTCGTTGATCAGGACACGGGCAGCGCCATCAAAGGCCCGGGTCGTGTGGATATTTTTATGGGCACGGGTCAACTTCCCGGCGATCGGGCGGGGTTAATGAGTGACAACGGCCAGTTTTATTATCTTCTCTTAAAGTGAGGCGCTCGTGATTGACCAGCGCTCAAACGAAAAAGGAATCTAGGGTATCGGGGGTTGTTGGCACGCGCCAGAGTTGATCCAAGCCGGTGGCCGGCATTGTTAAATACAATACATCTCCGGAGGTGAGGGGGGTTTCGAGTAATCGCCAACTGTGAATAGTCATGCCAGTGCGTTCTAGATATAACGGCACAAAATCGGCTTTTTGGGCAGCCACCTTGACCAATTTGCCCTGGAAGGGGTGATTGGGGGTAATCAAGGTCGCCA
>JBEAQB010000087.1:0-4789 GCA_041164125.1 Cyanobacteriota bacterium | reverse complement strand
AGGTATCGGGAATATTTACCCCCGGCACCACCCGTTTAATAAAGGCCGCATTTTTAGCTGACTTAAACAGAAAAATCCCCGCTAGAATCGGTTTACCGCACCCCGCTGCAATCTGATTCATGAACTTATCGAGACGGTCAAAATCCGTAATTAACTGACTTTGAAAAAACTGGGCCCCGGCGGTTATCTTCCGTTCAAAACGACTTTGTAAGCCTGACCAACTCTTCGATTGAGGATCGACTGCTGCCCCTGCAAACAAATCTAACGGTCCATCCGTCAACGGCGCTTGGTTGAAATCTAACCCTTGATTTAACTCTCGAATTAAGCCCAATAATCGCACTGACTCCAGGTCATAAACAGCTTTCGCCTTAGGATGATCTCCTGCTTTGAGGGGATCACCGGTTAAAGCCAAAATATTTCGTAATCCTAACCCATAGGCCCCCATCAAATCCGCCTGCAAACCAATTAAGTTACGGTCACGACAGGTGATTTGGCAGATTGTCTCAATTCCTCGTTGCCGTAACAACACGCAGGCCGCCACCGAGGACATCCGTAATACCGCCCGACTGCCATCCGTAATATTGACGCCGTGTACTCGTCCCTTGAGCTTTTCGGCCACCGCCAACATCCGTTCAGGACTCCCCCCTTTTGGCGGGGTCACTTCAGCCGTAATCAAAAAATCTTGGCTCTGGGCAGCTTGGCGGAATTGAATCATCGACTATTGTTAGGGAGTAGGGAATAGAGAGTGGTTAATATTACTTACAATGGCGGTAAAAATCCCAGGGCATTTCTGACTTTCGCTAACGTTTGTTGGGCTACGTCATTGGCTTTGGCATTACCGGCTTGTAAAATTCGTTCCAACTCTCCTCGATCACCCATAATTTCAGCATATTTAGTTTGGATTGGGGCCAGCGCCGTAATCATGGCTTCCGTCAATAGCGGTTTAAATTGTCCCCAACCCATTTCTCGGCATTCCATCGCCACCGCTTCCTGCGTTTGATGACTGAGTAACGTATACAGTGTTAACAAATTATGACATTCCGGGCGATCGCCATCGTTAAACCATAAACCCCGTTGGGGATCCGTTTTACATTTTTTGATTTTTTTGCGGATTACGTCAGGCGGATCCAGGAGGTTAATGCGGCTCAACTCAGACTCGTCCGACTTGGACATTTTCTTGGTGCCATCAGTGAGACTCATCACCCTTGCCCCTTCTCGGCGGATCAGCGGCTCAGGCAGTTTCAAAACGGGCTTGTCGAGGGATCCAAACTGATCATTGAGGCGAATGACGATATCCCGCGTTAATTCTAAATGTTGCTTTTGATCTTCCCCCACGGGAACCTTATCCGCATCGTAAAGCAAAATATCCGCTGCCATGAGGACAGGATAGTCCAAAAGACCAACACTGACATTTTCACCTTGCTTAACCGCCTTTTCCTTGAATTGAATCATTCTTTCTAACCAATTCAAAGGGGTAATGCAGTTTAAAAGCCAGGCCAATTCACTATGGGCTGATACATGGGATTGCACAAAAATGGTGGAATGGCTTAAGTCAATCCCACAAGCCAAATATAAGGCGGCAATGGTAAGCGTATCCTGCCCCAGGGTTTTGGGGTTATGGGGAACAGTGATGGCGTGGAGATCAACAACACAGAAAAAATTATCGTAGGCTTGCTGTTGTTCCACCCAATTGCCAATCGCGCCAAGATAATTGCCTAAGTGAAGATTACCTGTGGGCTGAACCCCAGAAAGAATGCGTGGCTTATGGGTAGCGGCAGTTGACATAGCGACAAAAATTTAGACGTAACCCGGAGGCTTTTTCATAATTCTTAACATTATGCCCAGGTTTGGCCCCTTAGTTGTGTTTTTTTTGCTGACTGGCATTCTCAGTGTCGAGACCTCGCCGAACTTTTGCCGAAGTGGCGCATCCCAGCGCTCAATCAAAGATTAGAGCGTGGGACTTCCCGCGACATGGTTTTGTTAACTATTTTCAAGCGTCTACCCAAAGTAAGGTAAATTCGCTACTATGAATGAGCTTTATTCTGTTTAGGTAACTGTAGTAGGTAGCTGAGCCCTATGAGTAACATTCACGAAAAAATTGAACAAGAACTATTGAATGCTAGACAAGTTTGTGGTACAGACGGTGCATCCCCTGCGGAGTGCGCTGCAGCTTGGGATGCTGTTGAAGAATTAGAGGCGGAAGCTGCCCACCAACGCCAACAACACCCAGAACAGACGACCCTGGAAAAGTTCTGTGACGAAAATCCCGACGCAGCGGAATGTCGAATTTACGACGACTAAGCCGCAATGGCGCTGTTTTTGCCCTAGTTTACCCCAATCATATCTCGCCGACGCCTGCCGTTACCGGCTAAAGCGTCGGTTTTTTTATCAGTGCGAGGAAGAGGTAAAAAAATCTCCTAAGGGACCCAGGGCCCACTAGGAGAAACTGAGAGGAGCAAGAGACCGCTCTTCACGGCTCTTTTGTTATTTACCCATGCCTAATTGCTGAGCTTTTTGGTAGACTTTACCCTCTGTTAATAGTGAAGGGGCAATAACGACATCGACTTGCTGCATTTCCTTGATGTCTTTGGCGCCGAGGGTTCCCATACTGGTTTTTAGTGCCCCCAGAAGGTTATGGGTGCCATCATCTAGCTTGGCGGGGCCGGTCATAATTTCTTGAATGGTTCCCGTTGTACCAACATTAATGCGAGTGCCCCGGGGTAAGACAGGACTCGGGGTCGCCATTCCCCAGTGGAATCCCCGTCCCGGAGCTTCGGCAGCACGGGCAATGGGGGAACCGATCATGACAGCATCGGCACCACAAGCAATACATTTACAGATATCGCCACCAGTAATAATGCCTCCATCGGCAATGATGGGGACGTAACGCCCCGTCTCCGTAAAGTAATCGTCTCGGGCGGCAGCGCTGTCGGCGATCGCCGTTGGCTGAGGTACGCCAACCCCTAAAACGCCACGAGAGGTACAAGCGGCGCCAGGACCAATACCAACCAAGACGGCCGCCGCGCCTGCTTTCATCAGCTCTAGGCTAACCTCATAGGTAACGCAATTGCCAAGAATGACGGGCATCGGCATTTCTTGACATAACTTGACGAGATCTAAAGTCGGGAGCGACTGGGGAGAGAGATGGGCCGTAGAAACAACGGTCGCCTGAATAAATAGTAAGTCTGCCCCTGCCGCTGCCACCGTATCACCATATTTAGCAGCACCAATGGGGGTCAAGCTCACGGCAGCGATGCCCCCTTGCGCTTGAATTTCTTTAATTCGTTGGGTAATTAATGCCGGCTTAATCGGCTCTGCATAGAGTTCTTGCATCAAACCGACAAATTCGGTTTTTCCCACCGAGGCAATGCGATCTAGCACTGGCTCGGGGTCCTCGTAACGAGTTTGAATCCCTTCCAGATTCAAGACACCTAAAGCGCCTAACTCTGAAAGTAAGACCGCCATGCGGCTATCCACGACGCCATCCATCGCACTGGCAATAATTGGGATTTCACGCTCAATCTTGCCAAGGCGCCAGCGAGTATCCGCCAAACTCGGATCTAAAGTACGCACTCCGGGAACCAGTGCAATTTCGTCGATACCATAGGCTCGACGGGCTATTTTTCCCCGTCCAATCGTAATGTTCACGCTTGTCTACTATTCCCAAATTGTTTAAATTAGCGTATCAAATAATCTGACGGTTTGAAGGATTTACTCTCGCTGAGTTGATGGTTGGGCAATGTCTCCCCCTTGCGGCTCCAGCCCACTAGCAGAATTCCACCACGGTTCGTTAAATTTTGTACCGATTACCTCCCTATCTTGTTTCGCCAAGACTAAACTTTGTCTAACCTGGACGTAATGATTGCTTGGGGAAGGAGCATTAACCAATGGCGGTAAGTTACATCATAGAAGACTTGATGGAGCAGTTGGTGGAAATGGGGGGCTCGGATATGCACATTCAAGCGGGGGCCCCCGTTTACTTTCGGGTGAGTGGCAAACTAGAACCCATTAATGGAGAAATACTGAGCCATCAAGATAGTCAAACGTTAATTTTCAGTATGCTCAATAATTCCCAGCGTAAAGAACTAGAGCAGAGCTGGGAATTAGATTGCTCCTATGGGGTCAAGGGGCTAGCTCGATTTCGGGTCAACGTTTACAAGGAACGAGGCTGTTATGCCGCCTGTTTACGGGCCCTGTCGTCTAAAATTCCCAACTTCGAACAATTAGACTTACCCAATATCGTGCGGGAGATGGCAGAACGTCCAAGAGGACTCATCCTGGTGACGGGGCAAACGGGTTCCGGCAAGACAACGACGTTGGCCGCTATCTTGGATTTGATTAATCGTACCCGCGCTGAGCACATTCTGACGATTGAAGATCCCATTGAATATGTTTTTCCCAATGTCCGTAGTTTGTTCCACCAACGACAAAAGGGAGAAGATACCAAAAGTTTTGCCAATGCTTTAAGGTCGGCTTTACGGGAAGATCCAGATATTGTGCTAGTGGGGGAGTTGCGGGATCTAGAAACGATCGCCTTAGCCATCAGCGCCGCAGAAACAGGACACTTAGTGTTTGGGACGCTCCACACGAACTCGGCGGCGGGAACCATTGACCGGATTCTGGATGTATTTCCGGCTAATCAGCAGCCCCAAATCCGCGCCATGTTGTCTAACTCCTTATTGGCGGTCTTTTCCCAGAACTTGGTTAAGAAAAAAGCCCCCAAGCCCGGTGAATTTGGTCGCGTGATGGTACAAGAAATTATGGTGGTAACACCAGCGATCGCCAACTT
>JBEAQB010000086.1:0-9479 GCA_041164125.1 Cyanobacteriota bacterium | reverse complement strand
TTCTCTGCGCCTACTCGCACCGTAGCTGTTTCAACGTGTCTTGAGTCCAGAGGGAGAAGAGCTATTAACCCTAGTGCAATTTTAATAAAAGTCGCCCTAAAGGGCGAGGCTTGTATCCCGTTTTTCTTGGTCAGAGTTTTTACCAAGACAAGTTGTCGCTAACCAGGTTTGTCAGTCTCAAGGGAAATTGCTTACAGGGATAACAACCAACCAACAATTCCGTGACCGGTGATAACTTCCATGGCTAATAAAGAAACAAACCCAATCATAGCAAAGCGACCATTCATTCTTTCGGCGTACTCAGTCCAGCCAGCTTGAACACTGTCATCAACGTAGACCTGGGGTTCGACGGCAAAGTTGTTGAGGCGATTGTCTTGGTCGAGACGAAATCCGCGGGTGGTCATAACTGAATCCTCTTTGGGTTTTTACTTTTGTTACTTTATGTAAACTAATGTAACGCGTTGTTAATGTTTTTGTCAACGATGTTGTTGTTGCCCTTCGTTTCCCTTGGTGGAATCCGGGAATGCCCTTGGGTCGTTACTGAGAGTGATGGCGAAAATTACGTCACAATAGCGTAGGGTGCATTTTTTGCAACCTCATTTTTCGCAACGATTTTGCTCAATGCCATGATTGACCCTACCGAATACCGCAAAGCTGACCATATCCGTATTGTGCTAGAGGAAGATGTTGTCGGAAAAGGGGTAACAACGGGCTTTGAACATTTTTTTCTAGAACATTGCGCCCTACCCAGTGTCAATCTCGACAGCGTAGATTTACGTGTGAACCTGTGGGGAAAATCATTACGATCGCCGTGGTTGATCAGCAGTATGACAGGGGGGACAGCCGAGGCAAGACAGATTAATTTAAATTTAGCCGAGGTAGCCCAAGCATTAGGAATTGCCATGGGGATCGGTTCCCAGCGGGCCGCGATTGAAAATCCCGCTTTAGCCGTTACCTATCAAGTCCGTTCAGTGGCGCCTGACATATTATTATTTGCCAACCTTGGTGCCGTGCAACTTAACTATGGCTATGGGCTAGATGAGGCCAAACAGGCGGTCGAGATGATTGAAGCTGATGCCCTAATTCTGCATCTCAATCCCCTACAGGAAGCGGTTCAGCCCCAGGGCGATCGCCAATGGTTAGGGTTATGGTCCAAATTAGAAGCCCTAGTGGCAGCCTTGCCTGTCCCCGTAATTATTAAAGAGGTCGGTAATGGCATCAACCGCACCTTAGCGCGACGGCTAGAAGCCTGTGGGGTAGCGGCGATCGATGTTGCGGGAGCGGGGGGAACCAGTTGGAGTGAAGTGGAAGCTCACCGACAAACCGATCCAGTTGCGAAACAAGTGGCCCATGCCTTCGTTGACTGGGGACTGCCCACCGCCTTAAGTTTGCGCGAAGTGGTACAAGGAACCAGCCAGATCCCTGTCTTTGCCAGTGGTGGCATTCGGAGTGGCGTTGACGCTGCTAAGGCGATCGCCCTAGGGGCAAGTTTAGTGGGAAGTGCCGCCCCGGGCTTGGGGGCCGCTCATGTGAATGTCGAGGCAGTGTATCAACACTATGCCGCCCGGCTCGAGGAACTCCGTATTGCGGCGTTTTGTTGTGATGCGGCTAATTTAGCGCAATTGCGTCAGGTTCCTGTTTGGGAACGACGCTCCTGGCAACGGCCGGTATCCTCCTGACCGCAATTCCTGAAGACCATGGGGAAGGGCAATACAGCGGCAACGGGTCGCGTCACCTTCCCGATTTTCTGCAAACTGCCTTGTTTGAGGGGGTCTAACCTGTGCAAAAATAGAAACTCAACTAACGCAGTGTTGGTTCACTAAACACTGTGTCTTATATTTGAGCCAACCTTAGAGAAAAAGCCCATGAACGTCGGCGATCGAGTTCGAGTCACTTCATCTGTTATTGTTTACCATCACCCTGAACATAAAAAAGCTGCTTTTGATTTAAATGGTCAAGAGGGAGTCATTACGGCTTTTTTAACGGAATGGCAAGGTAGACCGATCAGTGCAAATTTGCCGATCTTGGTTCAATTTGATAAACGTTTTAAAGCCCATCTCCGAGAAGATGAAATCACCGTCATCACGACAGACTAACCACTGGAGGACCGGGCAACCCCCTAAAATGAATGGGCATTGCCCCCTAGGAACTCAAGACAAGGATCTTTACTATTGGTAAAATCTGATCGGCTCACAACATTAGTTAGGGTTAGAAAAAAGACGTTACTCGTCTGGCAGGAAGCTGGTCAAGATAACCGTTGGTTTTGGCGGCCAAATGGCGTAGTCA
Source organism: Cyanobacteriota bacterium (assembly GCA_041164125.1). GTDB lineage: Bacteria > Cyanobacteriota > Cyanobacteriia > Cyanobacteriales > Microcystaceae > Synechocystis. The sequence goes on along the minus strand of JBEAQB010000086.1, from coordinate 7,193 downwards.
CTGGGGGAAGATTGTCGATAAAATGTCTCTCAATACCTGGCACTCACCACGATAGGGATGTTAACACTCGTTAAAATATATTTGCGGCTAGACTAACGGTGTCATTCCTTAAGGCAGGTGCCATGCAGTGGACTCCGTTTGGCTGATCTCACGGCCGAGCCCTAAATCAAGAGGTTGAGAAATCCTTGTCCTTGAAGATGCAGGATGTCAAGTCGGGTTACCCTTATAAAATGTACAACTAGGTTTTACGGTTTCCAATGAACGAAGAGCAAAATCCTCGCGAATCCCAACAAAATGTTGTCCCTGAAGACGTAATTAACGACACCACTCTGCCTAACGTTACTGCCGAAGGAGCTCGCGCTGATGACGGGGTGCCTGGGGGCGAAAATATTGATGGCGCCACGACCGACTCTCCGGAAGGCGTTACTGAAACGGTTGCTCAAGAAGCTATTCCAGTGGCAGAGCCTAGCCGCGAAGAAGTGATTGCTCTACTGCAACAGGAGTTAGCTAGCCACCGTCAAGAATTAGCGGCACAAGCTGAACAACTAGATGCCGTTAAAAAGCGTTACATGAGCTTGGCGGCAGAATTTGACAACTTCCGTAAACGGACTCAGCGGGAAAAAGAAGATCAGGAAAAAGTCATCAAGGGCAAAACCATCAGCGAACTGCTGGGGGTCGTCGATAATTTTGAGCGGGCGAGAACCCAAATCAAACCAACCTCCGACGGGGAAAATGAAATACACAAAAGCTATCAAGGCGTTTACAAGAGCTTGGTCGATAGTTTAAAACGCCTAGGGGTTGCGCCAATGCGTCCTGAAGGCAAGCCATTTGATCCTATGTATCACGAAGCGATGCTGCGGGAACCCACGAATGAGCATCCAGAGGATACGGTGATCGAAGAATTGATCCGGGGCTATCTTCTGGATGATTTAGTCCTCCGTCACGCCATGGTTAAGGTTGCCGTCCCGCAAGAAGACGGTGAAGCCTCAACGTCCGAGACCACCGCGTCGTCAGAATCCGCTACGTCCTAATGACCGGGTCATTGATGGTGAAGCCAATCACTCACGCAACAGACTGCCACGCAAGGATTAAGTGTCATGAGCAAGGTTATTGGAATCGATTTGGGGACAACCAATAGTTGTTCCGCCATACTGGAGGGCGGTAGCCCTAGGGTGATCACCAATCTAGAAGGGCAGCGAACAACACCCAGTATTGTGAGTTTTGGCAAAGACTCCCAGCGTCTAGTCGGTCAATTAGCTAAACGCCAATCCGTCACCAATGCTGAAAATACCGTGTATAGCATCAAGCGTTTTATCGGGCGGCGCTGGAAGGATACCGACCAAGAAAGATCTAGGGTTCCTTATCATTGTGTTCGAGGCCGAGAGGATACGGTCAGCGTTGAAATTCGTGGGCAATACTTTACGCCCCAAGAGATTTCAGCCATGATTTTACAAAAGTTAAAGGCTGACGCAGAGGCTTTTCTTGGTGAACCAGTTACTGAAGCGGTGATTACCGTTCCCGCCTACTTTACCGACGCTCAACGCCAAGCCACGAAAGATGCTGGCATTATTGCTGGTTTAGATGTGTTGCGGATTATCAATGAACCCACAGCCGCGGCCCTAGCCTATGGCCTAGGTCAGCAGGATGTCGAAGAATTAATCCTTGTCTTTGACCTTGGTGGTGGCACCTTTGATGTCTCCCTTTTGCAGTTGGGCAATGGAGTCTTTGAAGTGATTTCTACCGCTGGTAATAACCATTTAGGGGGGGATGACTTTGATGACTGCATTATTCAGTGGCTCATCGAAGTCTTTAAGCAGCAAGAAACGCTTGACCTTGGCAAGGATAAAATGGCTGTTCAGCGGTTGAGGGACGCGGCAGAAAAGGCCAAAATGGAGTTATCTAGTCTGTCTCATACCTCCATTAATTTGCCCTTTATTACGGCTGATGACAGTGGTCCGAAACATATTGAGGTTGAATTGTGTCGAGCTCAATTTGAGGAACTAACCCAGCATTTATTGGCAAATATCCGTATTTCTTTAACCCAGGCGCTTAAAGACGGCGAACTTCGCACCAGCGATGTTGATCGTGTCATTCTCGTGGGGGGATCAACGCGGATTCCAGCAGTTCAGAACGTTATTCAAGACTTTTTTCCCGAGAGTCACCTGGAGCGATCCGTTCATCCGGAGGAGGCAGTGGCCCTGGGAGCTGCTATTCAAGCTGGGGTCATTGTTAGGGAAGTCGAAAACATTTTATTACTCGACGTTACGCCCTTTTCTTTGGGCCTGGAAACACTTGGGGAAGTCGCCACTAAGATTATTGAGCGCAACACAACGATTCCTACCAGTCGTTCAGCGATTTTTTCCACAGTCGTTGATGGTCAAACCTCAGTGGAAATCCATGTCCTTCAAGGGGAAAAGCCCATGGCAAAGGACAATAAAAGCTTGGGGCGGTTTTTGTTGACGGATATCCCTCTAGCCCCTAAGGGAGTCCCTCAAATTGAAGTGAGTTTTGAAATTGATGTCAATGGTATTTTACGGGTCTCCGCTCAAGATCAAGATACTGGCAAAGCGCAAAGTATTGTCATCAGCAATACTGGCAGGCTGAAACATAATGAGATTGAAAAGATGCGTCAAGCGGTCGGAAACACCCTGGAAGACAATTCCCCTCCTGTGTGGGAGTTTCCTGTCTCTGGCTAGCCGAGACTAGATCAACCCAGGCAAGGATTACGGTAGGGCTGATGAATTTCCTTGACTAGGCTTACCCTTGAGAGTTACCAAGACAAATGCTCGATCGCCAACAACTTCAGCACTCTCTCCACGACATCTGGGGATACGACCAGTTTCGCTATCCTCAGGCTGAAGTGATTGACTGCCTCTTGAAGGGACGCGATTGCCTGGTGGTATTACCGACGGGGGGCGGCAAGTCCCTCTGTTTCCAACTCCCAGCGCTGGTGGGGGAGGGGCTAACCTTGGTGGTGTCCCCCTTGGTGGCTCTAATGGAAGATCAAGTTCAAGATCTACGTCAAAAAAATCTGCCCGCCGCCTGTTTACATAGTCAGTTGTCCCGAGGGGAGCAACAACGTACCCTGGAGCAGATTAGAGCCCAGCGATTACGGTTACTGTACCTTTCTCCTGAAACCCTTTTGAGTCCTCGCCTCTGGCGGATTTTCAGCAACTCGACCTTTAAATTACAAGGGTTAATGTTAGACGAAGCCCATTGTTTAGTGCAGTGGGGGGACAGTTTTCGCCCAGCCTACCGACGTTTAGGCGCTTTTCGACGGGGACTCAGTTCCCATCACTCTTTCCCAATTGCTGCGTTTACGGCCACCGCCAATTTAGAGCAACAAACCCAAATTATCCAAGGGTTAGAACTACGTCAGCCCCAACGATTTTGGGTCAGTCCCTTTCGTCCCCATTTACACCTCAACGTTAAAACCGTGCTGAATGAACGCTGTCGCCGTCAGCAGTTACTGCAGGTTTTGCGTCAAAACCCCAATCACAGTGGCTTAATTTATTTGCGTACCCGCCAAACGGCGATCGCCTTAGCTCAATGGTTAACGAGTCAGGGGTTTAAAACGGCTGACTATCACGGTGGATTAGCCGCTCGCCAACGACGCCAGCTTGAGCACAGGTGGTTACAGGGGGACCTTCCCTTTGTGGTCTGTACCAATGCCTTCGGCTTAGGCATTAACAAACCAGATACCCGTTGGATTGTGCACTACCATCCACCGTTAGTGTTGATTGATTATCTCCAAGAAATTGGCCGGGCGGGACGGGATCTGAAGCCGGCCCATTGTTTAACCCTGGTCAGTGAACCCACAGGCTGGCTGGACCCCGGCGATCGCCAACGACGACGGTATTTTTTAAGGCAACAGCAGACAGTGCACCGCAAGGCTCAGCGTCTAGCGACAAACTTACCGTCCCAAGGCAATTTGATGGACTTAAAAGCAGACATCCCCGCGCTAGAGTTTGCCCTGGCTTTATTACATCGTCAGGGTCGGTTAGATTGGCAAGATCCCTTTCACTATCGGCTCTTATCCTCTCCTCCTGTGCCTGCTAGCTTGTCGGTTCTCAAGCGACAGTATGACGACATGGAGCACTATCTCCGGATTAAAACCTGCCGCTGGCAGTATATTCTCCAGGCCTTTGGCGACCACTCTGAGGCGGCCACCTCTCCCTGTGGGACTTGTGCTAATTGCCGGGCTAAGCAAGGCAATTACCTAATGTGACCAGCAATTCTGAGACACAAAAAAAGTTAGCTATCTTGAGGTTGAGATAGCTAACTTTCCCGCTTGGGAACGCACCGAAAATTACAATGGCGTCAAGAGATAAGACCTATTGAACAACTAACTTAACATTGGCATTTTGTAGACCCCGCTGTTTAACCTCAGACAATGTTTGGTTAACAGCATACTTTTGGTTAATGGAATTAATGAGTTCCGTTTGATTATGCTTTTTGGCAACCCCCCACAAATCGGCAATTAAGTCAAAAGACCCATCACTATTGCGAGACCAACCCAAATCATAATCGCCGTCTAAAACCGCAACGATGTCGGCCCGGATACGCTGGCCATTGTAACCGCGAACATCGGCTTCGATTTGGGTGCTGATACCGAGATCCTGTAAAGAGCTTGTCAAGATTTCGGCGTTGGTAATCTTCGTACGTAGGGTGCTGAAGTGGGACATGGTGGATTTCCTCCAAAGAAAAAAGTCAACAACAACAATTTGAGAGTTGGTAAGTGCCGGATTAAACGGCTTTGTTAAAACTACTAGTCCAGGGACTAGTCTTTGCTCCTGCGGGAAACAGGAGAAAGCTTTGTTAAAACTCCAGTCGCTGATATTCAGCAACGGAAGCTGAGGCAGGTCGGGCCCGTTGGCGGGCCCAATCTCGTAGCGCGGTGACCTGCTCTACCATGGTGCGCGACAAAGGCAGCGTGGATTTGACGGCTGCGATAATGTCGAACTGGTTAAATTCTCTTTCTTGGGCAAAGGCTTCGTACATGGCGGCGACGATCGCCTGCTCAATTTCGGCCCCCGAAAACCCATCGGACGTTCTGGCCAATTCCCCGAGGTCAAAACGGGAAACATCCTTGCGCCGCTTGTGGAGATGGATATGAAAAATCGCCTCCCGCTCCTCCGATGAGGGTAAATCAACGAAGAAAATTTCATCAAACCGTCCTTTGCGGAGAAATTCCCCCGGTAGGCGATCGACCCGGTTGGCTGTTGCCATCACGAAAACAGGGGAAGATTTTTCCTGCATCCAAGTCAAGAAGCTGCCAAAGATGCGGCTAGACGTACCGCCGTCGGAGTCCCCAGACCCGGCGCCGCCAGCAAAGGCTTTGTCCAATTCATCGATGAACAAAATTGCCGGGGAAATGGATTCTGCCGTTTTTAACGCATTACGGAGGTTTGCTTCTGAACGCCCGACCATGGAACCATCATAGACACGCCCCATATCCAAGCGCATTAACGGTAACCCCCATAGGCGGGAGGTTGTTTTGGCAATCAGAGATTTACCACAGCCTGGAACCCCCAGGATCAACATCCCTTTTGGCTGCGGTAAGCCATATTTCCGGGCCCGTTCCGTAAAGGCATCGGCGCGTTGGGTGAGCCATTTTTTGAGTTCTTCAAGACCGCCTACTGCCCGGATAGTCTCTCCTTCTTCGATGTAATCGAGAATGCCATTGCGTCGAATCAACTGTTTCTTTTCCGAGAGAACAATGTCCACTTCGGCTTCCGTCAGTTGCCCCGCTTTGACATGGGCTTTGCGGTAAACTTTTTCCGCTTCATCCTTGGTGAGTCCCAGCGCGGCCTTGAGCAATTTTTCACGGGCAACTTCTCCTAATCGAGGGCTACGGGATTGGTTTAGTTGTTGTCCCAAAACGCTGTCCAAGGCGCTAAGGTTCGGCAAGGCAAAATCTAGCACCACCACATCTTTCTCCAGTTCAATCGGGGTTTCATGGTAAGGCGACATTAAAATAATTGCCTTCTCTGTCCCCTTGAAACTGGCGATCGCCTCCCGTAACCAGCGGGTAACCGCCGGAGAAGAAATAAAAGGATGGAGATCTTTAAAAATAAAAATGCCAGGCTCTTGGCGAATGACCCATTCGATCGCCGCCTCAGGAGAAATCGTATTGTGGTGAGTTTTCTGCTGAGCAGTGGCATACTCGCGGAACCCATGGGTGACGGTCCAAACGAATAACCGTTGATGCTGGGTAGCCCCTTGGGCGATCTGATAAATCGCCTGCTCAGCCCGTGCTTCTTCGGAAGTCACGAGGTAAATCAAGGGATATTGAGCTTTTAGGAGAATACTCAGCTCTTCTTGCATGGGTTCGACCAGAAATAAAGAAAAAATAGAATTATCCGTTGCTTAAATGGTTGGCTGATTTAACAGGGAACCAGCAGTTTTTCCTCGTCGGAATCAACGGATAAGGGGGAAGGATCGACGCGCGGCAGAGAAGACTCATCGGTCAAGACGCTAGGTTGATCCTTCAAAGACACCATCTGTCCATCCCGCATCACCATCGCGGCATCGCATTCTGGACAAATGTGTACCTGGTGGGTTTTGCCATAGGCAGACTTTTCTTCAGCCTCCACTTTGTCGGGGTGTTTGAGGTAAAAATCAATCGCCCGTTCAACAATGGCTGACATGGACTCCGCATCAATGGCTGAACGAATCCGGAGTTGCCGATGAATGCCCGGCGGCATATAGAGTGTGACTTTTTGCTTATCCTGCATATCACTAATGATTAGATTACCCATCAGGTATAGTACCCCAATTTAATGACCAAACACTATCCTGTCAAGACGGCAGGCTGCTATGACGGCTTTTTTGTAACATTTATTTACAAAGCGGTGATTTGGTCAAACTGTCGCTTCAATTACAACGGCAAAGGCCGTTTGCCAGCACCGTATCCAATAGGCAACAAAGTCCTGTGTCCCTGTGGCAGAGGCTTAACGTTATTGTTTTACATCAGCTTTTAGGGGAACTTGTGCAACTCAACACCTATAATCCCGGCAATTTCTATGATGAACTCTTCCTTGCTCCAGGCCAGCCCCGTCCCCAAGCGGCGCCCCTGATTGATTGGATGGGGCAATTACCTGCTGACAGCCTGAAAAAACACCACGAAACTGCGCAGATTGCCTTGTTTAATCTAGGGGTTACCTTTCGGGTTTATAGCGACCAACAGGGGA
>JBEAQB010000085.1:0-16527 GCA_041164125.1 Cyanobacteriota bacterium | reverse complement strand
TACCCCGCGTGAAACCGCTAAAGGAATAGGTTGTTACGAAATTGTCACGGTTGACCGGACTCTGAACCGTGATCCCGTTGGGAACACTAGCAAAGACAGGGATCTCCTGCGCTCTATACTGGCAAGGCACAATTCATGTTTAGGAGAAAAGCAATTGGGATATAATCACTTGTATTCTTGGCCATTAAAGTTCCACTTTGAGTGGCATGTGACCAGTCCTTTTGCTTAACAGTCCTATGAATTTATGACGGCGGATTTCGTTCTAATCTATCTGTTGACAATATCAGTGATCTTAGTCGCTATTGGTGCAGGTTACTATCTCGGTACTTTTAATCTCAAAAGGGAAAAATACTCTAAACCGCCATCTTTAGGCTCTGTCATTGGTGCAATGTTGGGCTTATTAGGCTTTGTTTTAGCCTTGACTTTTTCCATGGTTTCATCCCGTTATGATGTTCGTAAAGCCTTAGTGTTGGAGGAAGCAAATGCGATCGGTACCGCCTATCTAAGAACCGATTTTTTAGGAGACCCCTTTAATAGCCAAAGCAAAATATTGTTGAAGCAATATGTAGATAATAAAGCTTCCTACAATGACAAAAGTAGTTATTCTGATCAGAAGATTGTTAGCCGTGTGTTGTTAGAAGGCGAAAAAATCCAAGACCAATTATGGACAGTAGCATTATCAGCACCGGCAGAATTTAAAAACACCGAAGGTTATGCACTTTATATTGAGTCTCTCAATCAAGTAATTGATATTCACACGCTACGCATTACCCAGGGCCTTCAATATCGCCTTCCTAAAACTGTCTGGCTTCTTCTTTACGTCATTACCATGTTGTCAATGTTTGCCGTGGGTTACGAATTCGGGATTAATGAATCGGGTAGTGTTTTAGGCTCAGTCTTGCTAGCCATGATGTTTGCCGCAGTCGTGATGATTATCGGGGATCTTGACCGTTCCTATCGCAGTTCTCTGGTCAAAGTCAGTCAGCAACCGATCCTAGAGTTACAAAAGAAATTGCAAAATTCAATGCCTTGATGGTCAACAAACGTTTTGCTAACGGCAGCAATGGCGGGGTCCAAGTCGTTCAAGCAGTTTAATCTCAGGCAAAAAATTAAGTGCAACATCCTTAGTCCTTCCTAGAGGAGACGCTACGGTAATCAGGAGTGAAGTCAAAATGAGAATTGCTGGCACAAAAGACCTGAGCACTGCCTCCAGCCAGGATTTTGATAAGATACCCTCGGACAACCTCAACAGACGGAGTGCTTATCTCGATGAAATCGTTACTAACCTTAACGGGGGGATTGCTACTTTTAGCGGTGCTCACGGCCTGTGGGGGAACGTCGGGCTCAACGGATCATGCCAACGATACCAATACCACGGCCCCTACCAGTGGTCGCCTCGCTGCCATCAAAGCCCGAGGCAAGGTTGTTTGTGGTGTTAATGGTGAAGTCCCCGGCTTTAGTTTTGTTAATGAGGCAGGAGATTATTCCGGTTTAGATGCGGATTTTTGCCGAGCAGTGGCCGCAGCGGTATTGGGAGATGCGGAGAAAGTGGATTTCCGGAAACTCAGTAGCCAGGAGCGGTTTACTGCGGTTCAAACTGGAGAGGTCGATTTACTGAGTCGTAATACCACTTGGACCCTGAACCGCGATACTGCGGTCAAAATGCAGTTTGCTCCCATTTTGTTCTATGACGGTCAAGGCATCATGGCGACCCAAAGTAGTGGTATTAAGGCGTTAACGGATTTGGATGGCAAAGCCGTTTGTGTGTTAGCGGGAACGACTAGCGAGAAGAATCTAGCGGACCAGATGGCAAAGGTGGGGGTCAAGTCCTATCAGCCCGTTGTTTCTGATGATGTGGATTCTTTATACAACGCCTATCAACAGGGACGATGTGAAGCAGTAACGTCGGATCGGTCTCAATTGGTCGCCCGGCGATCAATCTTACCCAATCCCCAGGAACATCAAGTGTTAACCGTCACCTTGTCCAAAGAACCCTTAGCGCCTGCCGTTGCCGCAGGGGATCCGGCTTGGTTTAATACCGTTAAGTGGGTGGCGTTTACCCTCATTCAAGCGGAGGAATTTGGCATTACCGCCGATACGGTTGAGACCTTTAAAACCAGTGAAAATCCTGATATTCGTCGTTTTCTAGGGGTTGAAGATAAATTGGGTGAGGATATGGGCTTACCCCAAGCGTTTGCGGCCCAGGTGATTGCCCAGGTCGGCAATTATGGTGAAATCTATCAGCGCAATGTGGGGGAACCCTTTGGATTGGAACGGGGCTTGAATAATCTTTGGACTCAAGGCGGATTACTGTATTCACCCCCTTTCCGTTAACAACCTATAGTAATCACAATGATGATTAATCATTAACAATAGACTGGGGGGGATTTGATAGTCCTCCTGTGGGCTTTTGTAAGTTTGATGTTGTTTTTATTACCCCGCCATCACCGATGACAGAGTCTATGCAATGGGTTAATGCGCTCTCTACTCGACCATCCCTAGAAGCGGCTGTGGATGAGGCGATCGCCAAAATACAAAGCCAATTATCGGGGCCAGGGGATTTGGCGATTATCTTTTTGTCGTCCAGTTTTGCCAGTGATATTGCCCGGTTGATGCCCTTACTCCAAGAAAAGTTGGCCGTCCCCAACCTGATTGGCTGTGTTGGCGGCGGCATTATTGGCATGCCAACCCCCCATCAAGTCCAGGAAGTGGAGCGTGAAGTTGCCCTGAGCCTGACGGTGGCAACACTACCGGGGGTTAAGATTACGCCTTTTTATTTGGATGGCGGTGATCTGCCGGATCTTGATGCCTCCCCCCAAACCTGGGTGGATTGCCTTGGGGTTGATCCGCAAACCGATCCCGACTTCATTATCTTGTCTGATCCCATGGCCGATGGCCTGACAGACTTGTTAGCGGGCTTGGATTTTGCCTATCCCCAGGCAACCAAAGTAGGCGGGTTGGCTAGCGCGGATAATGGCGTTACGGCAGGATCCTTATTTTTACAGTCGTCGTCCTACCCGGGGGGGCGGTACGGTGAGGGGTCGATCGGGGTGGCGTTAAGTGGCAACATTCGTCTGGGCAGTATTGTTGCCCAGGGGTGTCGTCCCATTGGGGAGCCCTTCCAGGTTACCCAGGGAGAACGCAATATTATTACGGCTATTCAAGGGCAGAATCCCAAAACGGGGGACAGCATTGAGGATGCCCCTTTAAATTTTTTACGGAAGTTGATTCCTACCCTGAGTGAAAAGGATCAATTTCTGGCCCAATCTGCCTTATTTGTCGGTATTGCTAACGATGAATTTAAGCTCACCCTTCAACCAGGGGATTTTTTGATCCGTAATTTGCTAGGTGTTGACCCCCGCCAAGGGGCGATCGCCATTGGGGACCGGGTACGCCCCGGACAACGACTGCAATTTCATTTGCGGGATGCCCAAACCTCAGCAGACGACCTACGCTTGTTATTGCAGCGTTATGTTGCTCAGGATAACGCTCCAGTGCCCCCTGCCTCAACGGCGATCGGGGCTCTACTTTTTTCGTGTTTAGGGCGGGGCGATAGTTTATATCAAGTGGCTAATTTTGATAGCGAGCTTTTCCGCACCTTTTTTCCAGCGATACCGTTAGGGGGCTTTTTTTGCAACGGTGAAATTGGTCAAGTCGGCAACCAAACCTTTCTGCACGGTTACACCTCTGTGTTCGCGATTGTCCACCAAACAAGTTAAAGAATCTGGTGATGGTAATTTGTCTTTTTTGATACGGCTTGCCGGGTGATGCCGAGGGGGTCTGATGCGCGGCGGGCCTCAGAGACCACGGTATATAATGCCACTGACATCGTCTTTTTACCAGCAATGCCATGCTCGTCCCCCTCACCCGCGAAACCTTCGATCAAGTCATCCCTCTCATTGCAACGGGCGCTCAGTACTCCTTTGTCTGGGGTAAGGTGAATGACGTTCTGCAACGATTATTAATTTCGCTGTTGATTGTGATCTCAATTTGGTTAACTGGGGTTGTACTCGGACACGGAGCCCAAGGGGTGGAATTGGTTTGCTTTATTATCGGCGGTCTGTATTGGCTGTGGGCCCCCGTCTATACTGCCAGTGTCAAAAATAGTCGTTACCGTCGATTACCTTATCTGGGGTTTTGGCGAGGACGGGTGCTAGATATTTTTATTACGGAAGCATTGATTAGTGAGACCCAACAGGCTAACCAGTTTGGGGAATTGGTGATTGTGGAAAATCGTGAACGGCGGGTCAATCTAGAGGTCGGCGATCGCCAAGGCTTTCGGACAATTGTGCAAGCTCCCGTCAGGAAAACCTATAAGGCAATCAGAAAAGGGATGATGGCCGAGGCATTGTTGTTATCCAAAGACGCTGAATTAGAACGTATTGACCAAATAAGCGATGTGTATTTGCCGGAGTTGGATTTATGGCTGGGAGATTACCCGATCGCCCGTCGGGATATTTTTCGGGAGATTAGCCAACAATTTGCTCCATCTCGTCCCCGCCGCCGCCGCCCCTCTATTGTCGGCTCCCGGCGTGGTCGTTAAGTTTCGTTGCAGGATGTGTGGCGGCCTGGGGAATTGGGAAAAAATTCACATTTATTTATTTTTCCTGCTTGGCCTGTGTAACCCACACCGCCAATCTGCCCCTTTAGGGCCTGAGGATGTCTTCCCTGGTGGAGTTCACTTTGGCACGTGTTTTTTCGCCCCCGTCTAGAAAATCCTGATTTTAAGCGCCATTAGCCCCCCACTTTCTAAAGGACAAGTCTGGGGACATCCCTGGAGCATAGGACGGCGATCGGGCTAAGTAATATTACTCAAATCAATTTTTTGTTTTTTGTTCAAAATTAATATAGCTAAAGACACAAAAATAGTTTTTAAGATTCTTTTGGCTTTTAGAGTTGGTTTAAACGGAGAAAAAACCTCAAGAAAATTTTTTACACTTTATTAAGCTCATTTTTATGGGTATTTAGATTTTCCGTTGCCCCAAACCTCGCTAATAATGCAGATCAACACAGCAAAACCAGGCAGTCAGCAACCCTGTCATCCCCTCTCAGTTAATAGGAGCAAATCACCGTGACCCTTACTCTCGCCGTTTATGGAAAAGGTGGAATCGGCAAATCCACCACCAGTTGCAATATCTCCACTGCCTTGGCAAAACGCGGCAAGAAAGTATTGCAGATTGGCTGTGATCCCAAGCACGATAGCACTTTTACCCTTACCGGTTTCTTGATTCCCACCATCATCGACACCTTACAAGAAAAGGATTTCCACTACGAAGACATTTGGCCAGAGGATGTCATTTACAAAGGGTATGCCGGGGTCGATTGTGTTGAAGCGGGCGGACCACCGGCCGGCGCTGGCTGTGGCGGTTATGTCGTTGGTGAAACGGTAAAACTGCTCAAGGAATTAAATGCCTTTGATGAATATGATGTGATTTTGTTTGATGTCTTAGGGGACGTGGTTTGCGGCGGCTTTGCGGCACCACTGAATTACGCCGACTATTGCTTAATCGTCACCGACAACGGCTTTGATGCCTTGTTTGCCGCGAATCGTATTGCCGCCTCAGTCCGGGAAAAAGCCCGCACCCATTCCCTCCGCTTAGCCGGCTTAATTGGCAATCGCACCGCCAAGCGGGATCTGATTGATAAGTATGTAGAAGCTGTTCCCATGCCGGTGTTAGAAATTTTGCCCTTGATTGAAGATATCCGGGTTTCTCGGGTCAAAGGGAAAACTCTCTTTGAAATGGCTGAATCGGACCCCTCCCTTAACTACGTTTGCGACTATTACTTGAACATTGCCGATCAAATTTTGTCCCAACCCGAAGGGGTTGTCCCCCATGATGCTCAAGACCGGGATTTGTTTAGTTTATTGTCAGATTTCTACCTTAATCCCACTGAACCTAAAGCTCAGGTCAAAGAACTGGACTTAATGATGGTTTAATCCCCTAATTTCGCCAAAGCTGGGGAGGAGGCACTAAGACAGAGACTAAACTCCCCACCAGATTGGAATGCTAGAGACCACGACATGCACACTTTTCTAGATTATCCGTAGGAGAACCGTTAATTATGGCTGTTGTTGAAACCCCTTCCGCACTGAGTTTTGACTGTGAAACCGGTAACTACCATACCTTTTGCCCCATTAGCTGCGTTGCTTGGCTTTATCAAAAAATTGAAGATAGTTTTTTCCTTGTCATTGGCACCAAAACCTGTGGCTACTTTCTGCAAAATGCCATGGGGGTCATGATTTTTGCGGAACCCCGCTATGCCATGGCAGAACTTGAAGAAGGAGACATTTCCGCCCAACTCAAAGACTACGAAGAATTAAAACGTTTATGTTTACAAATTAAGCGCGATCGCAATCCGAGCGTCATTGTTTGGATTGGTACCTGTACCACTGAGATCATCAAAATGGATCTCGAAGGATTAGCCCCCCAATTAGAAGCAGAAATTGGCATCCCCATTGTGACGGCCCGGGCGAATGGTTTGGACTATGCGTTTACCCAAGGGGAAGATACTGTCTTGGCCGCGATGGCACACAAATGTCCAACGCTGGCACAAGTCAAACACGAGGACAAAGAAGACCGTAATGCGATCCAAAAACTATTAACCTTTGGGCGAAAAGCGGATGCGGCAACTATTGAGTCCGAATATGTCGATCATCCTCCCTTAGTCTTGTTTGGCTCCCTGCCTGATCCCGTCGTCACCAATTTAACCTTAGAGCTTAAAAAGCAAGGGATTAAAGTGTCGGGCTGGTTACCAGCTAAACGCTATACGGAATTACCAATTATCGACGAAGGTTACTATGTTGCGGGGGTGAATCCTTTCCTGAGTCGTACAGCAACCACTTTAATGCGTCGTCGCAAATGTAAATTGATTGGTGCCCCCTTCCCGATTGGTCCTGATGGAACCCGTGCTTGGATTGAGAAAATTTGTTCAGTATTTGGCATTACTCCCCAAGGGTTGGCAGAGCGCGAAAGGCAAATTTGGCAGAACCTGGAGGATTATGTCCAACTGGTGCGGGGTAAATCTGTTTTTTTTATGGGAGATAATTTATTAGAAGTCTCCCTGGCCCGTTTTCTGATTCGCTGTGGGATGACCTGTCACGAAATAGGTATTCCCTATATGGATAAACGTTACCAAGCCGCAGAATTGGCATTGCTGGAAAAAACCTGTGCTGAAATGGGCGTTCCTGTACCAACCATTGTTGAGAAGCCAGATAACTATAATCAAATACAACGCATCAAAGATCTCCAGCCCGACTTGGTGATTACTGGCATGGCCCATGCTAATCCCCTAGAAGCCCAAGGGATTAACACTAAATGGTCAGTGGAATTTACCTTTGCCCAAATTCATGGGTTTACCAATGCCCGCGATATTTTAGAACTAGCCACCCGTCCATTACGCCGTAATTCCGGCCTGGGAGAATTGGGGTGGGATAAGTTGATTAACCAAGAAAAAATGCCTGCTTCCTTGGGCAGTGGACATTAAATTTCCCTGATCACTTGCAGCTGGTCAATTGTCTGGATGGTTGCGTCACCGTCTTTGAGCGTTGGGGCCCGATAACCTGGCCACTGAATGGCGATCGCCCCTTGGGCCCCAGCGAGTTTAGCCATGGTAATGTCCCCCTGGGCATCCCCAATCATCAGCGTTTGTTGGGGGGGGATCCCCAACAGATCACAGGCTAATTGGTACAGTGCAGGATCTGGTTTACTCAGACCTTGATCTGACCCCATCGCCACATCAATCCAGGAACCTAGGTGATGGTCAGCGATAAATCGTTCCACGCTCCATTGTCGGGCGGCGGAAAGAATGGCAATTTTCAGCCCTTGCTCAGACCAGCGTTTGAGGGCATTGCCAACGCCGGGGAACAGGGGACAGGTGTGGGCGTTGGGAATGATTTGGCGATCCGCTTGATCAAAACACTGATGGCTGAGATGTAGCGCTTCAAACCAACTATGGTTCCGTTCCGCTAGATAGGCTGCTGCCGCAATCAGAGTCTCCTGTCGACTACCGACTGCCATCAAACCGTCCCCTGCTAAGGTTTGGCCATCAAACCCCAAGGCGTTAGCAAGCGGTTGCGTAATCCCCTGGGTAATTGCTTCGAGTAAACGTAAGCGTTCAAAGGTCAGTTTTTCAAGATAAATTTTGGAATTTTCTAAGGTGCCATCTTTATCAAAGATTAACGCTCGAATGTCGGTGAAGGTTGGGGGGGGCTCAGACGGCAAAATAGTAACAGTAAATGCCATGGGGGCTATGATCGCTGGAGGTCTCAACGGGATTAATGCTAGGGTCGAACGAGTCCGTACTGTTACGGGAAAATGGCCGCACGACCATTAACGTTTGGCTCAGGCAAGCAAACAGCCCGCCGTGGTTTCAACAAGCTGCCTGGCACAACAGTACAAGTATCTTTCCTGCTCTTAGAGTCATTGTTAAGTAGACGGGGGTTGAAAATTGTGAGATCCCTTCGCCTATCGGCACCCCCCTTGTCAAGGGGGGCTGGGGGGATCGAGCACAAAACCAATCTTCTATTTAATTACGATTAGGTACTTAGTGAATGGCCGTATGTAACTCACGGCAGAAGGCGTCAATGGCTTTTAATCCTTCTGAAGGAGGTTGATCGGCTAAACGTTTGACGAGGGCACTGCCGACAATAACGGCATCGGCCCCCCAGGCTTTGACTTGCTGGGCCTGTTGCGGTTGGGAAATACCAAAGCCGACCCCAATGGGCTTATCTGTCACTTGACGAATGCGTCCCAGCAGTTCTTCTACCCGTGTACCCACTTGGGTTCTTGCCCCCGTTACCCCTGTGACACTCACGAGATAAATAAATCCTTGGGAGCGTTTGGCGATCGCCTCAATCCGTTCCGGGGAACTGGTAGGGGCCACCAGTAAAATTAAGTCTAGTTGGCGATCGGCAGTGGCGTTTAGCAAGGCATCAGCTTCTTCTAAGGGTAAATCCGGCACAACCAATCCCTGCACCCCGGCTGCTTTTACCTTATCGAGAAAAACGTCAACCCCTTGGTAAAAAATGGGATTGTAGTAAGTAAACAGAATAATCGGCGCTTTGATGTCGGCTTGCACCTCCCGCACCACTGCTAGCACATCATCCAGTTTGACCCCCTTTTGCAGCGCGCGGGTAGCAGCAGCCTGGATAACGGGGCCATCGGCCAAGGGGTCGGAATAAGGTACCCCTAGCTCGATTAAATCAGCTCCAGCTTGATCCAGTACCCGCAACGCTTGAGCCGTGGTAGCTAAATCAGGATCTCCCGCTGTCAGGAACGGGATTAAAGCACATTTACCCCGTTCACGCAGGGCAGCAAAACAGGCGGAGACAGCACTCATGAATTGTTTTTGAGCAACACTAAAAGAATAATCAGGGCAAAGCCTCACACATTTTGCCACAGTGCCCAGCCCGAATCCACCTTTAACGTCACGGGCGAGCCGTCGTCGCTGCCAATTGCTGATTGACGCGCGGGATGAACGCAAGTCTGACTCAAGAGTGGTCGTTCACCATGGGGCCAAGATCTTGTACTAGGCGAAGCAAACCGACAAAAACTGTCATAAATTCCAAGCGCCCTAGGAACATGGCAAGAATCTCCGTCCAGAGCAATGTTGCTGGGGCATCGGGCGCAGTCACGCCCACGGATAATCCCACCGTTCCCATGGCACTCGCTGTTTCAAATAGGCTTGCCACCAGGGAATAGCCATGCCCTGTAATGATCAGACAAAAACAGCAGTAGGTTGCTAGATAGAGGCAGACAAAGAGTGCCGTCTGGCGTATTTGCGCATCGTTAACGAAGTGGCGATCGCCGGTCTGCCAGATTTGCGGTTCACTGACCAGGCGATCGGGCATCACGCGTCGCTTCATTTCCCACATTAGACTGCGGGCAAGGAGATAAATTCGCATCTGCTTAATTCCCCCGGCCGTAGAACCAGCGCCGCCGCCGATTAGCATGAGTAAGATTAACATCAGCCAGCCTAATCCGCTCCAATTGCCATAGTCGACGGTGGAATACCCCGTGGTGGTTAAAGCTGAAATGGCTGCAAACAGCGCTACCCGCAAGGCCTTGCCGATGGAACCATAAACCGGACTCGTTACGCCAACCAGTAAAATGAGGGTACTGAAAATAATTAAGGTGTTTTGCAACCGTAGTTGACCATCGCACCACAGACGCCCCCCCTTGCCCCGTAACATGAGATAGCTGACGACAAAGTTAGTGCTCCCCAACAACATTAATCCCCAGATCACCGTTTCAATGGGCAGGCTATCCCAGTAGGCAATCGAATTCACCCTGGTGGAAAATCCCCCTGTTGATAGGGCCGCAAAAGAATGGTTGACAGCGTCAAACCACCCCATGCCCGCAATCCGCAGAGCCAGAATTCCCAGTACCCCATATCCGGAGTAGATACTCAGAACTAACTTGGCTGAACGGCGCACATGGGGCACGAGTTGTTCACTTCGCCCCTCTGCACTGGACAGTCCAGACCCCGAAGGCCCGGCGATCGCGCTCAGGGTAATAATCGCCAGCCCGGCTCCGCCATAAAGTTCTGTTACACTGCGAAACAACAAGATCAATCGAGGTGCTTTGGTGACATCCACCACCGACAGCCCCGTTGTCGTCCATCCACTCGTGGATTCAAACAATGCCTGGGTCCAGGTCAACCCCGATATCCATAAAAAGGGCACTGTACCCACTAGGATCACTAACACCCACGCCAGCACGACAATGACCGACCCTTCCTGTAAGCTGAGACTGCGCCCATTGCGGGGGGGTCAATCCCTGCCATAATGTCCAACCCACTATCGCTAGCAATAGCCCTGGGGTGACAATTCCCCCCGCGAGGGGCCATTCGTCGGGGTAGAAAATGAGCGCAAGTAGGGGGGAGAGGATGCCCAGTCCGGCAATGAAACAGACGAGCCCCGTATAGCCACCGATGGCACGATAACGCTGGCTTAGAAAGGCTTGATAGGGACTCACTTAGCTGCCTTCTCCCATGATCACCGCGTAGGCAGCTTCATGGGTCTCAGTTTGACTAATCACAATTAGGCGATCGCCGGCTTGTAGTTGGCTACTGCCCTTCGGAACCATGACCTTTCCCTGGCGTACGATACAGGCAATGATCGCGGTATCTAACATCAAATCTTTGAGGCGCCGACCGACGGCCGGACTAGTCGGTTGCAGCGTAATCTCAGCGAGATGCACATCGCCGTTAGCAACTGGGATCAGAGCTTTGATATCTTTGTAATCCGTCTGTTCTTCAATTAACTGCCCTAGAATTTCTGTGGCGGAAAATGCGACTGATATCCCTAATTGACGCAAGACGATCTGATTAGAGGGATCATTCACCAAGGCGATCGTCCGAGGCACACCAAAACGGTTCTGGGCAATCTGGCAAGCCACTAAATTATCCTCATCTTGGGCAGTGAGGGCTAGTAACACATCCGCCCGATAGGCTCCCGCATCTTCTAACACCGACGGTTCACTGCCATCTCCACAAATGACGGAGGCTGGCAATTTGTGTGACAGGGCTAACGCCTCATCTTCACGGGCAGTAATGAGGGTCAGCGTGTCGTTTTTAGCAATAAAATGCTTGCCCAAAAAATATGCCAACTTGTCTTGACCAATGACAATAACTCTCATGGTGTGATCAAATGCTTTTGATGCAGGATTTCCAACAGGGCATAGACAGAAAGCCGGGTAGGATTGATGGTATCAATGCCAAATTCTTGATAAATGGCCTCTCGCCCTGGGTCGTACACCCGAGCAATTACCGTGGAAACATCAAACATGGTGCGAGCCACCTGGGTGACCATCAGGTTAATATTGTCTTGATCGGTAACGGCTAATAAGCAATCTGCCTGATGAATTCTAGACTGTTCCAAAATAGCCATTTCTGTGGCATCGCCAACAACTGTAAAACCACTAAATTCAGCTGACAATTGACTGAAAGCAGATTGACGCAGATCAACGATCACAACATTGTGACCTGCGTGGCTTAAGTAGCTTGCCAATAATGACCCCAATCGACCGCAACCGACTACAACAATTTCCCTTGTTTTTGCCATCTGATCCTCATTCTCCTTAATCATTGGCTGGGTGACCATTTCCGGTTGGTAGGCACGGGAAATTGATGGCGACAGATGAACGTTTAATGCTGTTGGTAATATCTCATTCGTCGGTGAATGTTGCTGAGGTGATTACCTGAAAACGCACTATTAAACGACATCCACCCAGGCTACGTAACGGACTGCTGTGAGGATAGTATGGCAAATTTTTACCGAACAATCTGTACGGGCATGACGAGATAGGTCATTTTCAACCCGCCTAAGGGGGTAAAGATTACCGGCTGATTAACTTCATTCAGGTGGATTTGAATCTCGTTGCTGGGTAACGCTTTCAAGCCGTCTAACAAATATTTAATATTGAAGGCAATATCACAACTGTCCCCCAGGATTTCTGCCCCCATCGATTCGCGCCCATTCCCCAAATCTTGGGCTTCCACAGAGAGTTGTAATTGGTTCATTTCTGTTAAGAGACTGAATTTAACCAAATTATTTTTTTGATCGGCCAACACTGATACCCGTTCCAAACCGCTGAGTAACCGTTTGCGTTCTACACTCACCGTGCGACTAAATTGACGGGGAATCAGTTGTTGATAGGCAGGGTAAGCACCGTCAAGCTTGCGACAGGTTAAACGCTGATCCCCCAGCTCAAAAATGACCTGGGTATCATCCACAATTAACGCCACTGCACCGGCATTCCCGTTGTTAGACACCATCCGTTCGAGTTCCCGTAGGGCCCGGGCCGGAATGGTTACCGCAAAATCTGCTAAGTTACTGGCGATCGCTACCGTTTCCCCTGCTTCATTTTCCCCTTGGGTGGGTGTTTCTACCACCGCCAGGCGATGCCCATCCGTTGCAGCAAATTCTAAACTTTCAGGACGTCCCTTGATATGAACCCCTGTTAAAACCTGCTTGGTTTCGTCAGTGCTAGCCGCAAACAATGCTCCCCGCAACCCTTCATTTAAGGTCGCCACAGGAAGCATCAAGGGTTGTACGCCTGCCACCGTAGGGAGGGAGGGAAAGTCTGCTGCACTGAGACCGCGAATTTGGAAATGCCCCGACTCGGAGGTGATGGTGGTGATTTGGCTCTCCCCTAAATCGCTATTGGGATCAATTTCCAAGGTAATGTCATCATCCGGTAGGCGGGAAACAATATCATTGAGCAATTTAGCCGGGAGGGTAATGCTGCCCCCCTGTTGGACATCGGCGGTGAAACGGGTCTGGATCCCTAGACTCAAATCAAATGCTGTTAAGCGGAGACAGTTTTCTTGATCATCCGCAACTAGAAGGACATTACCCAACACCGGCTGCTGAGGACGGGCAGAAACCGCACGACTGACGAGGGACAGATTGTTATTCAGGTCACTTTGACGGCAAATCAGTTTCATAGACCAACAGGAAACGAAGGAAGACTCCTCATTGTATAAGCACGGCGATCGCCTGCAAGGGTTTAAAAGATCTTCTTGAGGCGCGGTTGTGGTGATATCGAGCCAAACGGGACGTATTAGGCGGGCTCAGCCGGGACAGATAGCTTCACGCTTTCCGTCTCAAGAACAGTGGAAACCATGGCCGCCAATAACATTTCTGGGGTAACCGCAAAGGGTAAACGGTGGATATCGGACTGGGGTAAGCAGATGTATTGGCTGACTTGTCGGAGTTCCTCTAGGGCAATCTGGCCTAAGTTCAGTGCTTCTAGGGTTTTCGGCAACCCGATCTGATCATAGAAGTTGATTAACTGGCGGCGGGCGGTGGCCGCGAGTTGGGAGTTGGCGACTAATTCTTCTAGTCTTAGCTGGACTAAGATGCCATAGGCGACTTTTTCTCCATGCAGGGCGTCATGGGCTTGGGGTAATTGGGTTAAACCGTTATGTACTGCATGGGCTGCCACGGTGCGACAGTTAGCGCCGCCTAATCCCCCGACAACTCCGGCCAGGAGTAACGCCGCATCCACCACTTCCCGCCAGGTTTCACTGCCGGGATGGGCGATCGCATCAGGCGCTTTTTGCAAGAGAATATCCCGTAATACCCGTGCCTGTTGAACAGCCGCTACCGTCAGCGTATCACTGCTTTGACCACTGCTAACGGAGGCTTCATACCATTTGGCGATCGCATCTCCAATGCCGGCGACTAATAGCCGTTGGGGGGCTTTTTGAATCAGGTCATAATCGACAATCAGCAAGTCTGGACAGCGATCCAGGGTCACGTCATACTGAAATGCGCCGTTGTCACTGTAAACATTAGCCAGGCCTGTCCACCCGGCGCAGGTCGCTGCGGACGTGGGTAACGTCACGATCGCCCGTTGGGTTTGATGGGCCACTAACTTAGCCGTATCGAGGGCTTTCCCGCCGCCAACACCGAGGATAAAGTCGCAGTGTGTCAGTTCGACCTGTTCCCGTAGTCGGGTAAGGGAGGATTCAGAACAATCCGGTAAATAATTGGTAACGGTCCAGGTAAACCCCTGAGTCTTGGCCAAAAACGTTAAGGATTTCTCCACAAGCGTTAAACTCTGTTCACCGCCAATCACTAACCCCTGTTGACCAAATCGCTTCAACGCATTGGCGGCGGCCGACAGTGAGCCACGAATCACTTGGGTCGGGGCGATCGCCAACGTAGCTAACGGTTGGGACGGGGGAAGAGAGGCAGTTGGCATAGGGCAAGTGGTCAAAATGGCAAGGACTGTATTACTGGCTGAAATGAAGCCCAACCTTGATCAGTTCAGAGACTATTATAACGATCACCTCCCCATCAATTAGAAATTTATGCGCGTTGAACCCTGTTGCCAGGCCTTATTAGCAGCCCTACTCCCCCAAATCGATCCCAATCATCACGGAGTCTGTCTTGACGTGGGCGTCGGGACATTCGCCTTTTACTGTCAGATTTTTGCAGAATTAGGCTTTCCCACAATTGCTGTCGAGCCACTGCCCGTTAAAGCCTTACAAACCCTAGCTAAACAGCAAGACTTAACGCTTTTACCGATTTGTTTATCCGATCAAGATGGAGAACAAACTCTGTATGTCGGTAAATTCGCTGGTCTTTTTAACAGTAATTTCAGTTCCCTCTCTCCTCAATGGTTTGGTGCATCGGGTCAAGCAAGACAAGTGAAAACGCTAACCCTAGAAACGATCATCCAACAGCAAAAAATCACCAAAATCACCTGCCTAAAACTGGATATTGAAGGTTGGGAATGGCAAGTGATTCAGCAATTACAGACACTCAATGATCGCCTTCTCCCCACAGTTGTGATGTTTGAGTATGGAGGCGGGGTCAATCGTCGTCAAAATCAGAAGGGCTGGTCACCAGAGTTCTTCCAAAATACCTTAAATAGCCTGGCATTATTACAGGCAAAAGGCTATGGTTACGGCTTATTATTAGATTTCGCGCCCGATCGCCAGGTCATCAATTTCGATTTAACCAATTTAGCCACTTCAGATCTAGAAAGCTTATTTCCTCCTGATAGTGTTTATGGCAACATTATTGTTTTTAGATCCTATCAACCGGATTGGGAGCAAGTCGCTGAAATTTGCCAACCCTATTATCGCGTTAACTGGATCGAACGCCTGGTGACGGTCTTAGTTTCACGTTAATTAAAGGGGTTGCTTGAAAATAGCGTGATACAACTGTTAAGAAAGCTTAAGTAATTCTCCCCCCTCTTGTCTGTCGTGAATTCTTTTAAAACCCTGCGTCAACTAGCACCTGAGACTCGCAAAACCTTCGCATTATTGTTCACGTCAGTCCTCTTATTCTGGCTGAGCTTAACCGCTCTATTACCCACTTTGCCGATGTATGCCCAGGATGCGGGGGCTACCCGCCAAGAAGTCGGCTGGATTATGGGCAGTTTTGCCGTTGGTTTATTGGGGTCTCGGATGTGGATTGGCCAACTTGTCGATCGCCAAGGTCGCAAACTGGCTTTGTTAATTGGGGCGTTAGTGGTGGCCACTGCACCGTTAGGATACCTCCTGACGCAAGCGGTGATTCCCCTAATGGGAATTCGGGCTTTTCATGGCATCTGTATCGCCGCCTATACCACGGGTTACAATGCGCTCATTGTTGATTTATCCCCACCTCAGCAACGGGGGGAATTGATCAGTTACATGAGTTTAGCGGTTCCCGTGGGGATGGGGCTGGGCCCTGCGGGGGGGGCTTACATCGCCCAAACAGCTGGCTATCAAACCCTATTTTATGTGTCCGCCTTTCTCGGTCTTTTGTCCCTGCTGTTAGCGTTACAAGTCCAAGAACCCCAACCCTTTCGGGCTAACACCCAAAATTCCCACCAAGAAGCAACCGAATCGCCCCCTAGGCCCCGTTCGATCTGGACATTAATCTCCAGCCAATCCCTCTTAGTTCCGACCGTTGTCTTATTACTCATTGGTTTATTGTTTGGTAACTTGGCAACTTTTTTGCCGTTATTTGTACGGGAGATTAATTTAGGTACCTATGCGGGAATCTTTTACAGCACGGCGGCGATC
>JBEAQB010000084.1:0-3976 GCA_041164125.1 Cyanobacteriota bacterium | reverse complement strand
ATAAAGGGGGTAAAGTAGTGTAAGATTAAAAGCCGATGCGAGATCGCACTCAAGGCTCGGTAGCTCAGTTGGTTAGAGCAGGGGACTCATAAGCCCAAGGTCGGCAGTTCAAATCTGCCCCGAGCCATCTGGACTGTACATTCACAAATTATCCGTCACCGTTAGCAAAAATCAGTCGCAGGCGTCCACTGAGCGGCTCGAGTGAGCACTTCGGGTCGAGACCTCGCCGGACGCTTGCCGAAGTACCGCATCCCAGCGCTCAAACAAAGATTAGATTGTGGGACTTCCCGCGACATATTTTTCTCAATCAAAGGCGATCGCCCATGAGTTTATCAGCTGTTAACTGGAAAGCCTTACAAAATGGATCGGATATTCGCGGTATCGCTTTGCCGGGGGTGCCGCATGAGACGGTTAATTTAACGCCAGCGGTCGTGACCCAATTAAGCCAAGCGTTTACCGACTGGTTGAGTCAACGTCGGGACAAGGCACCAAACACCCTAACGATCGCCTTGGGACGGGATAGTCGACTGTCCGGAGACAGCCTAGCCGCGGCGGCGATCGCCGGGATCAGTCGTTTAGGGGCCCGGGTGATTAATGTGGGTTTGGCCTCTACCCCCGCCATGTTTATGAGTACGGTTCATCCTATCACTCAAGCAGATGGGGCGATTATGTTAACCGCCAGTCATCTTCCCTTTAACCGTAATGGTTTGAAATTCTTTACCGCCCAGGGGGGACTGGACAAGGCGGATATTAGCGCCATTTTAGCCTTGGCGGCCCAGGGGACTGCCGTTGCAACAATACCGGGCAGTGTAGAAAATCTGGATTTTATGGGGCATTATGCCGCCAGTTTAGTGGAATTTGTGCGGGCAAGGGTTAATCATCCCGACCATTATGATCAACCGCTACGGGGGTTAAACATCATCGTTGATGCGGGCAATGGGGCCGGCGGCTTTTACGTTGATCGGGTTCTGCACCCCCTAGGAGCAGATACCACGGGCAGTCAGTTCCTAGAACCAGATGGACACTTTCCCAACCACGTTCCCAACCCAGAAGATAACGCGGCGATGGCCGCTATCTGCCAGGCGGTGCTTGCCCATCAGGCAGATCTCGGCATTATTTTTGATACCGATGTGGACCGGGGGGCCGCAGTGGACGCCCACGGTCAAGCCCTCAACCGCAATCGGCTGATTGCCCTCCTCGCAGCGATTACTCTCCGGGAGTATCCGGGAACAACCATCGTCACCGATTCCATTACCTCAACGGGCTTAACCTATTTCATTGAACAAAAGCTCGGGGGCAAACATCATCGCTTTAAGCGGGGTTACAAAAATGTTATTAACGAAGCTGTTCGCCTGAACCAGGCAGGACACCCTTGCCATCTGGCGATCGAAACTTCTGGGCACGGAGCCATTAAGGAAAATTATTTCCTCGACGATGGTGCCTATCTCGTGACGAAACTGCTGGTGGAGCTGGCACGACTACAGCAAACAGGACAGTCCTTAACAGCTTTAATCGCCGATCTGCCTGAACCGCAAGAGAGCCAGGAATTTCGCCTGGCGATCCACGCTGCAGACTTCAAAGCCTACGGCCAACAGGTGATTACCGACCTCGAGGCCTTTAGCCAGGATCAGCCCGACTGGCAGATTGCCCCAAGTAACTATGAAGGTATTCGGGTCAATTGCACGGGGTCAACGGAAAAAGGCTGGTTTTTGTTGCGACTCTCGTTGCACGATCCGGTCATTCCCCTCAATATTGAGTCAGAGGTTGCAGGGGGAGTCGCCACCATTGCTAAACGCTTACAGGGATTTTTGCAACACTTTAGTGAGTTAGATCAATCGCCATTTGATTAGTTTGCCAACAGAATGGCTCGCTTGGATTCAGTCTGGGGCCCTCAGTCTTGACCCGCCCACCATTGATGTTGCTATCACGCCCATTCACTATTCACTCGTTATGTTTAAAGACTGGAATTTAGATGACTGGATGAATCACTTAATGATTCTTGTTACGTTGCTTGGTCTTTGTGTCCTTTGGTTTGTGCTCTAGTTTGGGTCGCCCTTGAAGCGAGGATAATCCAACAATCCGATGCCTAATCTTAGCGATCGCCAGTGACACCTTTGCCCCCCGGGCGAGACGATGGCTTCCCCTTCAGACAATCCTCGTTGTCCTTGGAACTTTTTGTCTTTTCGCTTTATCTTAGGCGTAACCCCTTTGGGAAATTTGGGTGTAGAGGAGCAATGTATGGTGTTGAGTGAAGATCTCGAACCGTTGCCATCTCGATCAAGAATATTATCCGGTTATCGATTATCGGAGGTCATTCGTCAGCGGGCATGGGTAGAAATTGACCAAGGGGCATTGGTTCACAATGTCCAGCAGTTTAAGCGACTAATCAAACCAGAAACGGCTTTGATGGCGGTAGTTAAGGCGGACGCCTATGGCCATGGTGCCATTCGGGTTGCTCAAACGGCCCTGGAAGCAGGGGCGGATTGGTTGGCGATCGCCACGTTGGGGGAAGGCATTGAGTTACGGGAAGCGGGCATTACGGCCCCGATTTTAATCCTCGGCGGCATCAATACCCCAGAAGAAATCCAGGCGATCGCCCATTGGCAGTTGCAACCGACGTTGGGGTCAGTGGCGCAGGCACAATTATTTAATCGAGTTTTAGACGATTTCGGCGTGAGATTACCCGTTCACCTCAAGCTGGATACGGGCATGTCCCGCTTAGGCACCCCCTGGCGGCAAGCGGTGGATTTTGCGAAAACGGTCAACGCCCTGCCCCAATTACACTTGGCCAGTGTGTATTCCCATCTCGCCACCGCCGATGATCCCAATCCGGCCACCATGCTCAAGCAACGACAACGGTTTGAGATGGCGATCGCCTGTTTACGACAAGCGAAGATTGCCCTGCCCTGTTTACACCTCGCCAATTCCGCGGCCACGCTGCACGGTTTGGGTTGGCATTACAACCTGGTGCGGGTAGGATTAGGACTGTATGGGTTATATCCAGCCCCCCACCTCGGCGATCGCCTGGATTTACAGCCGGTATTGGCGGTTAAAGCAAAAATCACCCAAATTAAAACCATTCCCGCCGGCACAGGGGTCAGTTACGGGCATCAATTTGTGAGCGATCGGGAAATGCAAATTGCGGTAGTGGGCATTGGCTACGCCGACGGGATTCCCCGGAATTTATCCAATCAACTCCAGGTATTACTGCGGGGTCAGTTTGTGCCCCAAATCGGTGCCATTACCATGGATCAGTTAATGATTGATGTCAGTACCATCCCTAATCCCCAGGTGGGGGAAGTGATTACCCTGATTGGCCGGGACGGTCAGCATCACATCAGTGCCGACGCTTGGGCAACCCGCTTAGGCACCATTTCCTGGGAAATTCTCTGTGGTTTCAAACATCGTTTACCCCGGATTTTACGGTAACGTAGGAAATCGCCCCTGTTACCATTGTCTAGACTAGGGGAAAGACTGTGACCACACTCTAATTGTCTATGACCCTCGAATTAACTGACCTTAAGCGTCACCTCGAAACCCTCTCCTCGCGCCTGGGGCAAACCCAGGACTATCTTTGACCTGCCTAGCCTCAATGCCACGGTTCAAGATTTAGAGCAAACCGCCGCCCAACCAGACTTTTGGGATGATACCGGCCAAGCTCAACAGACGCTCCAAACCCTGAACGAAACTAAAGCGCAAATCGATCAATTCCACACATGGCAACAGCAGTGGGAAGATAGTCAGGCGATTTTGGAATTATTAGAACTCGAAGACGATGCCAGCTTATTGGCTGAAGCGGAAACCACCGTTACGGCGCTGCAAACCGAATTAGACCGCTGGGAATTACAACAACTCTTAGCCGGCCCCTACGACAGCAAAGGGGCGGTGTTAACCATTAATGCGGGGGCCGGGGGCACCGATGCCCAGGATTGGGCAGAAATGTTACTGCGGATGTACACTCGCTGGGCGGAAAAAC
>JBEAQB010000083.1:0-6024 GCA_041164125.1 Cyanobacteriota bacterium | reverse complement strand
ACCATCCCCTGGGGGGGGAGTTGAGTCCTGACTTGACGGGGCTGCGGTATTGTTCTCTGGGGGGGACGACGAATCCGGGGACGACGATGGGGGCTTTTGCGGCGCGGCTAGGGTGAGGGCTGTTACTTTGTGACCCTTGAGGGGTTCAGCTTTAATGCTGGGTTGACGGGAATTACCAGGTTTAGGCATGGCTGGAAAATCTTCGATCGCCATTTCCTTGGTTGCATCCCGCATAAATGTGCCCCAAATCATGGCCGCCGTGGTGCTGGCCCCTGCGGTGGGTTGGTTATTGTCATTACCGAGCCAGACACCGGTAACCAGTTGGGGAATATAACCGATAAACCAGAGATCCCTTGCTTTGTCGGAGGTGCCTGTTTTGCCGGCCACCGGACGTTTGCCGAGTTGGGCCGGGCGACCAGTTCCCGCCCTCACGACGCTCTGCATTAGGGATGTCATAATAGCATTACTGTCAGGGTCAAGGGCTTGGGTTTGCTGGTGTTTGGCGGTATAAATCGTTTCTCCTTTAGCATTGACCACGCTTTGGATGGCATAGGGGTGAACGTAGATGCCCTTATTCGCGAAGGTGCCGTAGGCGCTAGTCATTTCTAGGGGCGTCATCTCCCAGGCGCCCAGGGCAAGAGAGTAGGTCGGTTCTAACTTAGAGGTGATTCCCATGTTGCGGGCTAGGGCAATAACGGGATTCCAACCCACATCTAACAATAATCTGATGGCAACAACATTAACCGATTTTGCTAAGGCGGCGCGCACCGACATATCCCTGCCACTGTATTGGTCCCCGTAGTTTTCTGGTTTGTAACCACGGATTTCAATGGGGACGTCAGGATAACGCTGATTAGGAGAAATCCCCGAGGCGATCGCCGCTGCGTAGAGAATGGGCTTGAAGGTGGAACCCGGTTGACGTTTAGCCTGGGTAACGCGATTAAATTGACTGGCTTGATAATCTTTACCTCCCACCATCATTTTGATTGCTCCGGTACGGGGGTCAATCGCCACCATGGCTCCTTCTGAGAAACGCTGCCACTTTCCATATTTTTCCACCGATGTTGTCAGAATTTCCTGCGCGGCACTTTGCCAGTCCGTATTCAGGGTGGTGTTAACCGTTAAGCCGCCGGCCTGCAATTGTTCTGGCGATAATTTTACCCGTAGTTCTTGCAGAATGTAGTCGGTGAAAACGGGGGCTTCCCGCTTGAAGCGCTTGAGGGGACTTGGATTCAGGGTCAATGGCTCGGCGATCGCCGTTTGGGCCGCCTGGGTTGAAATAAAACCCACGTCTGCCATACGGTTCAGGACTTGATTCCGGCGTTTTGTGGCCGCTGCTAGGTTTTCCAAGGGGGAATAGACACTGGGCGCTGGCACTACCCCTGCTAAGGTGGCCGCCTCACCCAAGGTTAAGTCGGCGGGGGCCTTACTGAAGTAGGCATAGGACGCATCTGCTACACCGTAGGCACCGGACCCCAAGTAAATTAAATTTAAATATCGTTCTAAAATTTGATCTTTGGGGAAGATTACTTCGAGTCTTTGAGCGAGCCGCAATTCTTTGACTTTGCGAGTCAAGGTACGGTCTTGGGTGAGAAACACCAAACGGGCCAACTGCTGGGTAATAGTACTGCCACCTTGGACGACTTCTCCTGATTTAGCATTAGACAGCGAGGCCCGCAAAATCCCCAGTAGATCAATCCCGCGATGGTCCCGAAAACGCTCGTCTTCACTGGCAATAAACGCTTGCTCGACTAGCGGTGGAATTTTCCCCAGTTCAACTTTGTCATGGTTAACATTACCGATTTGCTGCAAGATCTTGCCATTGCTGGCTTGGATAGTCATGGTGCCTGGCTGCGCATAGGTGACCACATCGGTGATCGCCACATCGGTCATCGCTTCAACTTGGTAAAAGCCCCACAGCAAAGCAGCCGTGCCGACGCCGCCCCCCATCCCCAAGCCGAAAATCAACCAAAAACGAGGCTGACGCAATAGGGTTTGCCAGGCGTTGCCGACATGGTTGGCGGATGATGACATCGGCATTGCTGCCTCTGTCTGGTCAGGCACCTGGCGCAGTCTCCGAGGAGTTGATTGCTTGAATTGACGTGAAAGATATTTAAACACGGCGGCTAATCTAAGGACGTTAGATGAGTAAGTTTAAAACTCATCAGCAAAAACACGGTTAATTAGGGAAGACTAGACTAACGGTTAAATAGTTGCTTTGGTTGGTTAATGGCGTCCTTCCCTAGCCCACAGCCGAGGCAAAAACTTGTGTTTTGAGTTTAACCGCATCGTTGACAGTTGCAGGGATCCCTGGGGTTACGTCCCTGGATGATCCTAGAAACCGTTAGGATGATGGGGGGTATTCATTGAGGGGATTACGATGACAGTAGAAAAAATGGCAGAGGACAAGCTGTCGGGAAAAAAAAATAAGAAGAAATCCTCCTCCTGGACAATTGAAGACAGTGAAACCCTGTATCGTATCGAGGCATGGGGATCCCCCTATTTTGCCATCAATGCAGCGGGGCACATTACTGTATCTCCCCATGGGGATCGCGGGGGATCTCTGGATTTATTAGATTTGGTCGAAGCATTACGACAACGGAAATTAGGCCTACCATTGTTGATCCGCTTTTCCGATATTTTGGCTGATCGCCTACAGCGATTAAATAGTTGTTTTGCCAAGGCGATCGCCCGCTATAACTATCCCAGTACTTATCAGGGGGTTTATCCGATCAAATGTAATCAGCAACGGCATTTGGTAGAAGCATTGGTTAAATACGGCCATCCCTCCCAATTTGGGCTAGAAGCAGGCTCAAAACCCGAGTTAATGATTGCCTTGGCGACCCTCCCACCACCGCTAGACCGTCAGGATAAATACGCTAAGCCGTTAATTATTTGTAATGGGTATAAAGACCGCGATTATTTAGAGACCGCTCTACTAGCCAAACGATTAGGGCACCGTCCGGTCATTGTGATCGAACAATTACGGGAACTAGATTGGGTCCTTCATACGGCGGAGCAATTAAGCATTAAACCGATGTTAGGTGTCAGAGCCCAGTTAAGTTGTCAGTCGCCCAAGTCTTCCCAGAGTGCTGCCTCAAAAGGCGATCGGGCTAAACTGGGCTTAAGTGTCCCGGAAATTTTAACCATGGTGAATCGCCTAGCGGCTGGCGATACCAAGGGGACGGCGCCGGCAGCCCGTCTTGATTCCCTCAAAATGCTGACCTTTCATCTGGGTACACAGATTTCTGATATCGCTCTACTCAAAGAAGCCATGCGGGAGGCTAGCCAACTTTATGTGGAATTGGTGAAGTTAGGTGCAAAGTTACGCTATCTCAATGTAGGGGGGGGATTAGCGGTGGATTATGACGGTTCCAAGACCAATTTTCCCGCCTCTAAAAATTACAACATGCAGAATTATGCCAATGATATTGTGGCAGCGATTCAAGACGCCTGCGACCAGGGCAAGGTAGCCCCTCCCATTTTAATTAGTGAAAGTGGTCGCGCTATCATGGCCCATCAATCAGTCTTGATTTTTGATGTATTAGGCAGCAATGAAACTGGTTTTAGCCCTCCCACTCCCCCCACTGACGATACCCATCCTTTAGTGAAAAATCTGTGGGAATGTTTTCAAAGTATTACCCCCGAACAGTACCAAGAACCATACCATGATGCTTTGCAGCTGAAAGCTGAGGCACGGAGTTTATTCAACTTTGGCTATTTAACCTTAACGGAAAGGGCGCAAGCGGAGCAAATTCATTGGGCCTGTTGTCGCAAAATCTTTGAAATCACTCGTCAATTAGATTATATCCCTGAAGATTTTCAGGCGTTAGATAAGGTGATGACTGCGATTTATTATGTCAACCTATCTGTTTTTCAATCTGCACCAGAGTCCTGGTCTTTAGAGCAACTTTTCCCCATTTTACCGATTCACCGACTCAATGAAGAACCAAAACAACGGGCAATTTTGGCTGACCTGACCTGTGATAGTGATGGCAAAATTGATCGCTTCATTGATTTGTGGGACGTCAAACCTTACTTGGAGGTTCACCCTTTAGCGGGCTCTAATTCTCCTTATTTTCTCGGGATGTTTCTGGTGGGAGCTTATCAGGAAATTATGGGCAATCTCCATAATCTATTCGGGGATATTAATGTTGTTCATATTGCGACTACACCGAACGGCTATCAAATTGAGTCTGTGGTCAAGGGCGATACGATGACAGAGGTTTTAAGCTATGTACAATATGATTCAGAAGACTTATTGGAGGGGGTGCGGCGTCATTCCGAATTGGCATTAATGAATGGGCAAATCACCCTGGAGGAATCCCGGCGTTTACTGGAAGAGTATGAACAAAGTTTGCGGGGTTATACGTATCTATTAGGCGCTGATATTCCGCCACGCCGCTAACGCGAAGGGGGGTCATTCTTTTGTCTTTGGCCCAAATTTGAGCATACCTCGACCCGCTGGGGCTTTTTTACAAACACACTACTGACACAAGCACAATGGTTTATTTACCAATACAAAATCGACTAAAAATACGGTCTAAAACGGATTCTGTCACATTGTCGCCCGTAATTTGACCAAGGGCTTGAATCGCAAGACGTAGGTCAATTGTCCAAAAATCTAACGGTAATTGTTCTTTGACGGTTTGTTGTACCTGGGCTAAGGCCAATTGGGCTTCGGTTAAGATGGCTGCTTGGCGTTGATTGATGGCAAAGTCTAAATTCTGGGGCATGATATTTTGCTGCTCAAGCTGCCCTAGAATTGCCGCCTCTAGGTCATCAATGCCCAGATTTTGGGCGGCGGTGGTGGTTACCACTTGGGTAATCGCTTGCGGGTAATGAACCGCCTCGGGATTACCCAGATCTGTTTTATTGATTACTAAAATTAAGGGTCGCGTTTTGACCTGTTCATAAATCATCTGCTCTGCGTCTGTCCAGCCCAATTGGGCATCCAGGGTTAGGAGAACTAAATCTGCCTGCTGGGCCGCTTGGCGCGATCGCTCTACCCCAATCCGTTCCACCCTGTCCCCAGTATCACGAATCCCGGCTGTGTCCAGCACCTGAATGGGAATTCCCTGCACCACTAGTTGAGACTCCACCACATCTCGGGTTGTGCCGGGGAGGTCTGTGACGATGGCCCGATCAGTGCGACTCCAGGCATTCAGTAAACTGGATTTGCCCACATTGGGCTGACCAACGATCGCCACTTTCAGACCGGTGCGCAGTAATTCCCCCCGAGCGGCGGTGGCCAGAATATCGGTGACGTTTTGATAAACATCGTTTAACTGGCTGCGAATTAACGCCTCGTTCAAGGGGGGAAGATCGTCCTCAAAGTCGATACGAGCCTCCACGTCAGCTAAAATATCCAAGCAGGTTTCCCGTAGGGCCCGAATCGGTTGAGCCAATTTGCCCTGGATGCCCGCCAAGGCGATCGCCGCCGCTTGGGGAGATTGGGCATTGACTAATTCGCTGATACTTTCAGCTTGGCTGAGGTCAAGACGACCATTTAAAAAGGCCCGGAGGCTAAATTCTCCCGGTTGAGCCAATCGCGCCCCGGCCTCTAAGCACAATTGCATGACCTGTTGCACCGGGATAATGCCCCCATGGCAGTGAAATTCCACCACATCTTCTCTGGTGAAGGAACGGGGAGCCAACATCAATAACAACAATGACTCATCAATGACCCGTCGGGTCTGGGGATCGCGGACATAGCCGTACAGGATGCGATGACTTTCCCAGGTCTGCTTTCCCGGTGCCTCAAATAACCGCTGGGCGATGCTGACAGCCTCTGGCCCTGAAAGTCTGACAACGCCAATACTTCCCTGGGATGGCACAATGGCCGTGGCGATCGCCGCGATCGTATCTGCTAAGGGCATCTTATTAGAGTAGGTTAGAGTAGGGATAAGACAACGGGGCACAAGTCAACGGAAAGCCCGCCTACGCATACTAACATCCCCCCTTCTTGTTTGTGGGCTGTTGGCAGTGACGGTGCCTGGAGCGCAAGTTAGCTGCCTGTTTTGG
>JBEAQB010000082.1:0-10037 GCA_041164125.1 Cyanobacteriota bacterium | reverse complement strand
GACTGCTGGCCGACTGTAACGCGGCCTGTGAGGAAATGGACTTTCCCAAGGGGATGTCTGGGGCTGAAGGGGAACATATGCGCATTGTCGAAAACACCCCTGATGTCCATAACGTCATTGTTTGTACGTTGTGTTCCTGTTACCCGTGGCCCACATTAGGGCTTCCCCCTTATTGGTTTAAAGACCCCACCTTTCGCGCCCGCGTTGTGCGAGAACCCCGTAAGGTTTTAGCGGAATTTGGGGTCGAACTGGCAGACTCCGTCGAGGTACGGGTTTGGGATAGCAGCGCTCAAATTCGCTGGTGGGTTTTGCCGATGCGCCCTCCTGGAACCGAGGGGATGAGTGAAGCTGAACTGGCCGCGTTACTCACACCTGAGGCCATGATGGGGGTTGCCACCGTCAAAGTTTGAGAACTAAAGCGGCGGAGTTTAGTCGGCTGACTCCCGCCCGGACTCCGCCCTGAGATCAGTGAGGACCCCCATTATGTTTACCAAATTTGAACACTTTGCTGCGACCAGCCTCATGGGCAACCCCCAGGAAGCACCGCCCCGCAAGGATGGACATCTGCACTTTGATCGTGATTGGGAAAAAATGGCGTTTGGCGTCGCGATCGCCCTCTCTAAGCAGGGCTATTACGAGTGGGAAGACTTTCGTCAAACCCTGATGGCCACAATCAAAGAGTGGGAAACCACCCATGAACTCAATGACCCTAACTGGGACTATTACCAGTGCTGGTTAACTGCCCTCGAAAAACTTATGGTGGCTTCTGGCGTGATCACCGCAGGCGAGTTAGACGGGCAACTGGCGCAATTACTCCATTGCAAATCCCCTGAACTATAACCTTTTGAGCGTAAAACCCATGAAACAAACCCCTTATTTTCCCCTCACCCGTCAACTCCTCCTGGGAGGACTCGTCAGTTTAGGGAGCCTCGCCTTGGCGGTTCCTGCCTTAGCACACCATCCCTTTGGCGGTGATACCCCAACCAATGCGCTGCAAGCATTCCTCTCTGGGGTCGGACATCCTGTGATTGGACTGGATCACTTAGCCTTTGTGATCGCCGCTGGCTTACTCGCGGCCATTTTTAA
This sequence comes from Cyanobacteriota bacterium, assembly GCA_041164125.1. Classification (GTDB taxonomy): domain Bacteria; phylum Cyanobacteriota; class Cyanobacteriia; order Cyanobacteriales; family Microcystaceae; genus Synechocystis. The sequence goes on along the minus strand of JBEAQB010000082.1, from coordinate 8,951 downwards.
CCGGGGCTTATTTATTCCGGTGGCCTTTGTCGTAACCTCCCTCGTGGGGACCCTAATGCACCTCGGCAATATCCATTTGCCCGCCCCAGAAATGGTCATTGCTGCATCGGTTTTACTTTTTGGTGTGATCTTGGCACTGAAAAAAACCTTGCCCTCCGGTGTGATCATTGCCCTGGCGGCCGGTGCGGGACTTTTTCATGGTTATGCCTATGGCGAAGCCATTGTCGGAGCCGGGATGCCGTCTTTGCTAGCTTACCTGGTGGGCTTTTCTGCCATACAAACGGCGATCGCCGTTGGCGCCTATTTATTTGCGAAGCAGGTCGGGGCGACGGGGGAAGTCAAACCGTTGACACTCCGCTGCCTAGGCTTGATCCTGACGGGTATGGGCATCGCCCTGACGGCCACAGTTTTAGGGTGAACAGGGAACCGTCCCCGCCTGACGTGGGGGTCTAGCGATAGGACATTCCCCTGTTCACCAGCTCAGCCCCCGGCAGTTCTATAATAGGGACTGCCCTTATCCCTTGGATTCATGACTGCGACTGCGATTAAAACGGCTTACGAAGCGATTATTGGCCTGGAAACCCACTGCCAACTCAACACCGCCAGTAAAATTTTTTGCGCCTGCTCCACCCATTTTGATAGTCCCCCCAACACCAATGTCTGTCCGGTGTGTTTAGGCTATCCGGGGGTATTACCCGTGTTGAATCAACAGGTATTGGCGGCGGCGGTGAAGTTGGGATTGGCCATTAATGGCCAGATCGCTTCCTATAGCAAGTTTGATCGTAAACAATATTTCTATCCCGACTTACCCAAAAATTATCAAATTTCCCAATTTGACCTGCCCATTGTTGAGCATGGCGCCCTGGAAATTGAGTTAGTTGATCAGAAGCGAAAAAAGGTAACCCGTAAAACCATCGGCATTACCCGGCTGCACATGGAGGAAGATGCCGGTAAATTGGTTCATGCTGGCAGTGACCGCCTAGCGGGATCTACTCATTCCCTGGTGGACTTTAACCGCACGGGGGTACCGTTGTTAGAAATTGTCTCAGAACCTGACCTGCGCTCCGGGCAAGAAGCGGCGGAATATGCCCAATCGTTAAGGCAGTTAGTTCGTTACCTAGGCATCAGTGACGGCAATATGCAAGAGGGATCCCTCCGCTGTGATGTCAATATTTCCGTGCGCCCCGTGGGACAAACAGAATTTGGCACGAAGGTGGAGATTAAAAATATGAACTCCTTCAGCGCCATTCAAAAAGCGATTGATTACGAAATTGACCGGCAAATTACGGCGATCGCCAATGATGAGCCCATCTATCAAGAAACGCGCCTCTGGGAAGAAGGTAGCCAACGCACCATCAGCATGCGCAAAAAAGAAGGGTCAAGTGATTATCGGTATTTTCCCGAACCGGACTTACCCCCCTTAACCGTGTCGGCGGCCCAGCAACAAGCGTGGTTAGCGGAATTACCGGAATTACCCGCCGCCAAACGCAGTCGTTATGAAGCAGAGTTTGGTTTATCTGCCTATGACGCCCGGGTGTTAACCACTGATCGAGACGTGGCCGAGTATTTTGAAGCGGCGGTTTTGGCGGGGGCGGAAGCCAAATTAGTGGCCAACTGGGTCACTCAGGATATTGCGGCTTACCTCAACAACAACCCAACACTGACGATTACCGAACTTGCCCTGACCCCCGTTGCCCTGGCCGAATTAATTCGTTTAATTACCCAAGGCACCATTAGCGGCAAAATTGCCAAAGATATTCTGCCGGAATTGTTAGAGAAGGGGGGATCGCCGCAAGCCATCGTTGAATCCCGGGGCTTAACGCAATTGTCTGACCCCGTAGCCTTAACCACCATTATTAAAGCCGTGATCGCAGACCATCCCAAAGAATTGGAAAAGTTCCGCAGTGGCAAAGGCAACATGCAGGGCTTTTTTGTCGGCCAGGTCATGAAACGCACCAGTGGTAAAGCAGATCCAAAATTGACCAATCAACTCATCGGCAAACTTTTGGCAGACGCCTAATGGAGGGGCGGGGGGTGCTTTCTGCTGCCTTGTCAACGGGACAGAAACGGCTAAACTGAATAGCAATCTCATTGTTACTGGAAACTTCCCATGTGCGGCATTGTTGGTTATATCGGGACCCAAGCAGCCACGAACATTTTGCTCGAAGGCTTAGAGCGCTTAGAATATCGGGGCTATGATTCGGCGGGCATCGCCACCATTAATGAGGGTAAGCTTGAATCAGTGCGGGCCCAGGGGAAGTTATTGAACCTCAAGCAGAAATTAGCGCACCACAGTAACTTTTCCCGCCTTGGCATTGGCCACACCCGCTGGGCCACCCACGGCAAACCAGAAGAACGCAACGCCCATCCCCACCTTGATAATCATGGCAGACTCGCGGTGGTGCAAAATGGCATCATCGAAAATTATCAAACCCTGCGGGATGAACTACAGGGCAAGGGGTATGAATTCTCTTCCGACACCGATACGGAAGTCATTCCCATGCTGATGGCCGATATTCTGCAAACCCTGCCGTCAGACGATCCCGAGGAAGCGTTACTGTTAGCCATGCAAAAGGCTATCCACCGTCTGGAAGGGGCCTTTGCGATCGCCGTCATTGCTGCGGACTGTCCTGATCAATTAATGGTGGCCCGACAGCAGGCCCCCCTAACCTTAGGTTTTGGTCAAGGGGAATTTTTTTGTGCGTCGGATGTCACCGCTTTAGTCCCCCACACCCGAGCGGTTTTGTCCCTGGAGAATGGCGAGATTGCCCGTTTAACTCCCCTAGGGGTGGAAGTGTATGACTTTGACCTCAAACGCCTGCGCAAACAGCCCCGCACCCTGGATTGGAGTGCCACCACGGTGGAGAAACAAGGGTTTCGCCACTTTATGCTCAAGGAAATTTACGAGCAACCCGCCGTCATCCGCACCTGCTTGGAAACCTATCTCAATCCCGCTTGGTCGGCAGCGGCTCAACCTGAGGCAAGTCCCGTCTGCCTTGGCTTAGCCCCGGAACTCACCCAAAATTTACAACACATCCAGATTTTGGCCTGTGGCACCAGTTGGCATGCCAGTTTAGTGGGTAAATACTTATTAGAACAAATAGCCGGTATTCCTACCACAGTGAACTACGCCTCGGAATTTCGCTATGCCCCACCGCCATTAACCCCCCACACCCTAACCATTGGCGTCACCCAATCGGGAGAAACCGCCGATACCTTGGCGGCATTGGAGATGGAAAAACAGCGGCGTTTACCCCTAGAAGCAGCCTACCAACCCTTAATTTTGGGCATTACGAATCGTCCGGAAAGTACCCTGGCCAGCATGGTGGATCAACTGATTAATACCCAGGCGGGAATTGAAATTGGCGTGGCCGCCACCAAAACCTTTACCGCCCAGGTGCTGGGCTTTTATTTCTTGGCGTTGGAGATTGCTTTTCACCGCCGCAGTTTTTCCCTGGGTCAAATTGAAACCACGATCGCCGGGCTCCGCCAACTGCCTTCCCACATTGAAACCATTCTGGAAAAGCAAGGGACGGCGATCGAAGCGTTAGCCCATGAGTTTGCCGAAACCCAGGACTTTATCTTCCTTGGTCGGGGCATTAACTTCCCGATCGCCTTGGAAGGGGCGTTAAAACTCAAAGAAATTAGTTATATCCATGCCGAAGGCTATCCGGCCGGGGAAATGAAACACGGCCCCATTGCCCTGTTGGATGCCAAAGTGCCGGTGGTGGCGATCGCCATGCCGGGGATAGTACACGATAAGGTCATTTCTAATGCTCAAGAGGCCAAAGCTCGGGATGCCCGCTTAATTGGGGTGACCCCCATCGACGACAACCAAGCCCGCTCGGTGTTTGATGATTTATTACTCGTCCCCCACGTTGAAGAGCTACTCTCCCCCCTGGTGGCCGTCGTACCGTTGCAATTATTGTCCTACCACATTGCCGCCCGTCGGGGATTAGATGTGGATCAACCCCGGAACCTAGCCAAATCCGTCACCGTGGAGTAAACGGAGTAAACAAGGTTGTTCGCCCTCACCCTAAATCCCTCTCCCAATCTGAGAGAGAGACTTTGATCGTTGCCCCATTCACAACCAGGATTGACAGCTCTCATTCAATCCATTTGCGTAGATAGCGATCATAATTTGAGTGCCACGTTTTATCTCCAAACGTCCCACCACTATCATGGGTAACCCAAATATTCCAGGTTCCCATGGTTACATGGTTGACCTCCGCTTGACGACAGAAATCGAGATCGTAGAAATGAAAGTTAAATTGGTCATCAAAGCGAAGGTTGTTGGTGATAAGGGTTTGGCTATGACAGATCAACATCAAACCATCTAAGAGTTTGACGGGTTGAAAGAATGCACCGTATAGGGAAGGTTGAGCCAAGGCTTCTTGGGCATGATAAACAATCCCGCTGAGATTTTCCCGTGTATCGGCGCTACCTTGGGTATCCGTAAAATACCAACTGGGTTGTTGGGGAAGTCGTCTTTTATTGCCTGCTACCCCCACAATATCGAACACCGTTAAAGCTTTTAGCGTTTTCGTTAACCAATGGGGATCATCAATGGTTACATCATCATGGATAAACAGTAAGATGGCATCATCGTCCCTCGATTCTTCAATAATACGATTATAGAGAGGTGGTAAACCGACCGTATTTTCCGTAAATAATTTTAGTTCCAACGAGGGGATGTTGTAATTCAGCAAGGAACGACCAAGGGCGGTTTTAGTAAAGAAGTTATCTTTATGCTCCCTGGTGGCAGACACTAGGCGAATTTTAGGGATATCTTGATTATTCAGCGGTTCTAAGCCTATTCTGGTGACAGTAAAGAGATCCCCGTCTCCCTTGCGGCTTTTCTCTACGTTAAATTGATAGGGATGTTGACTGTCTGGACCGCTATTGACCATTAACAGGTTTTCCCAGATCTGTGTTAGCTGATCTTCAAGACTGGCAATCCACTGTTGGGGTTGAAAAAGCGGCAAATCAAGCTTTTTGGCCAACAACGCCTGTTTTAGTGCTTGCAATTCTGAAGGATTTTGTCCTAATGCAATGGCTTTGGCTTGGTAGGCGAGGGGCGTATCACAGATAAGAGACTCTAAACCAACAGATTGACAAATGCTGGCCCCCATACGAGATACGAAAATATCCCCCGTGCAGGTTAGGATAGGCAGGCCGCCCCATAGGGCACTAACCGCCGTTGAACCGGCATTGTAAATGTAACTATCCAAAAATAAATCGGCTAATGAGCACGCCTGACTGAAGTCTCGTATGGGGAGTTTAGGGGAAAATATCAAGCGGTTAGGGTCAATACCTGCTGTTCTTGCCTCATTTTGCAGATTGTCTTTGACTTCTTGCTGATTCTCAAAGAACCACAACACAGACCCGGGAACCTGTCGCAAAATTTCCAGCCAAAGAGCGAATAAATGGGGATTGATTTTATTACTGCGGTTAAAGCAACCATAAACAACGGCGTTTTCAGGTAAGCCAAAATCTTGACGGGTAAAGGTTTTGGCCGCTGCATCTAAGGGAGAGGCAACAAAAGCATGGGGCAAAGCGATAACTGTTTCGTTGTAATATTTTTCTAACTCAGGGGGGATAATGGTTGCATCGGCAATGATGTATTGCATGAAATCTGCCCCCATCGTATTAGGATGTCCTAGGTAACTGATTTGAATGGGAGCCGGTTGGAGGGCGAAAATAGCGGGGCGAGATAGATTCGTATAGCCCATTAAATCGATCAAAATATCAATACCGTCTTGATAAATACGTTGGGCCGTCTCCTGAGGCGACTGAAACGTTATGGTGGCAAATTGATCGCACCCTTGTTTGATCATATCGGTCATCTCATCTTCATAATCACCGATAGAATAGCAATAAACCTCAAAGGACTCTCGATCGTGATATTGAAACATTTGATGAATTAAAACCCCCATGGCATGGCAACGGAAGTCGTTGGAAACATAACCAACACGCAGTTTTACTTTTTGATGGATACGGGGACTAAAATGACTTTGTTGTTTAATCCCTGTCATGCTACGAGTAATGTGATACCCCCATTGTTGATTAATTTGACGATGCAGCGCGATAGGAAAGTTAAAACCATTTAAAACTAAAGGTACAAGTAACGGGCTTTTTCCTTGTCGTAGATAGTCAGTAATTTCCCTTTCTAACAACGCCATCCTCTCATCAAAATCTTGCCAGTCACAGAGGGTTAAGCGTAAATTTTCTTGTTGATAGAGGATATTCAGTGCCTCTGGTTTTAAACTTAACGCACGATCATAAGCTTGCAATGCCAAGATAAAATGATCCTGAGCTTCTAAAACATGGCCATAGTTGCCATGACATTCGGCATTGTCAGGCTCCAATTTAAGCACCTTTTCAAAACAGGCTTGAGCCAATGACATCTGATTGCGCATCATTAGCAGACACCCCAAGTTTTGATAGGCTTGGCTATAGTCTGGTTTTAGTTTGATGGCCTGACGAAAGCAGTCGATCGCCGCGTCATTTTTACCGACACTCCTTAATAAATTGCCTAAGTCGTAATGAAGTTCAGGATTGCTAGGTTGCACACTGAGGATTTGTTGCAGGCATTGTTCTGCTTGCCGAAAGTCTCCTTCATTGCTGAAAAGCACCGCTAAATTACGATAGGCTTGGCTAAAGTCGGGTTTGAGTTGAATGGCTTTTTGATAGGCTTGGATCGCCTCTTTCGTGTTGTTCTGGAGTTGCAAACAACTGGCCAAATTATTATAGGCGGGGGCAATGTTCGGATTCAGGGTTAAAAGTTGTTGATAGGCTTGGATCGCCGCTTTGGTATCGCCTAATAGTTGTAACGCGTTGCCTAATTGATTATAGGGGGGAAGATAATCCGGTTGTATGCTAATGGCGGATCGAAAAGCGTCGATCGCCCCTTCTATATCTTGATTGTGTAAGCGTTGTTTGCCCGCCTCGAATTGTAATCTAGCATCAGGCTGCACAGGCGGTGTTGCCCCTGGTTGCGGCTGGTGCCCCTGGTCTCCTTGCCTTTGTAGCGGGGATAAGGACGGGTTAATGAAGGATTTAATTGCTTTTTTCTGGTGATTGCCAATAGCAACGGCCGCTTGCCACGCAAACTTTTGCAATAAAGGAGTTAATCTGCTCTCAATCAAGGGAGAATAACCATAGATAACTGCAACCTCGGTGCATTTTTCTTTGCTTAGCTCTGTTTCCAGCAGGATGAACAGTTTAGTGGCGATGCCCCGTTGACGATACTCCGCCGCCACCTTGAGGGAAATTATCTCGGCGGTGCTATCAGGCAATAATTCTGCAATCAGAAAACCCACCATCTCCCCGGCAAGGGAGGCAGAAATGCCCACTAATTCCCCCCGTTGGGGGTGAGTCTGCCAACGGCGTTGCAAACTTGGGAAGGTCATGGCGTCGTAGGGGGCCAAACTTTCAGGATTGAGGTGATAGACCCTCTGATACTTAACCGCCTCATTAGCAAAATATTCCCGTTCTTCTGCTAACCTTGCCTGGGTCGGTAATCCCGCAATCGGTGCTTTTTCGCCGATGCTGGGGCGTTTTACCGTTGGTTTGGTGGTGATAATCCCCTTACTGCCCGGAAACGTAATTAACCGTTCAATATCTTCATCTTGGAAACCCAATGCTTTAGGAGAGAGGGCATTGGGCAAGATGACGACATCAAATAGTTCCTCAATACCACTGTCAAAGTATAAGTGATGGATGGTTTGCCCCGTGTTAATATCAATCACCAGTAAACCGCAATGGGCCTTGGTGTCTGTTTCCATCAGGCGTTTTTCTAGGGTTAACCCCGTAAAAGACTGCGATCGCAGCTTCGACACCCCGACAAAGGCATAGTTTTGCCAAAACGCTAACCCACGCACAAAACCGGGGCAAAACGCCACCGCAGTAAATTGATTCTGCCCATCAAGGTAACCAAAGTCTCCGGTACCGGCGTTAAGTAACCACAATTTACCGCGATACCACCGGGGAGAATGGGGCATTGATAAGCCTGTGGCAATAATTTCATTACTCGGGATGTGTAAGACAATTCCCCCCTCTAAACGACAATTACGCCATCCAGCCGACTCATGGGTCGCACTACAGGCCGTCATATAGGTCGCTTTGCCGTCCACCAGGGCCAATCCATTCAGATGACAGCTATCCTCTGAGCGTAGTTCTTTAATAAAGTGGGGTTGCCATACCGGTTTGAAACTATACCCCCTTGCTATTGTGGCTAAACAACTAAAATCCGTATTCACAAATAATAGTTGTCCCCTACCATCCACTACCACGTCATGCACGTTGAGGCTACCTGTCGTATGACTCACACTAGGGACATAAAGGCGATCGCCGCCCTGATATTGTTCGCCGGGTTGTAATAAGTTATCGAATTGCCAAATCTGATAACGGGTCGCCAGATGAAGACGATCGGCATGGGCGAAGAGTCCCATGGGTTTATCAAAAAGACGCTCATTAAGGGTGACGGCGTTATTGGCTTTGGTGCCGACAAAAATTAAACGATTCGTTTGATAGGTGGTAAAGGCCAGGCTAATTTGATGGTGTCGCAACCATTGCCCAAAATTTTCGGAAATTGTTATGGGTAATGGGGAATTAGCTGCTGGATTAACCATGATGGCAAGGGAGAGACAGGAGGGTGATAAATGGCGACAAGGGATAAATATACCGTATGACGCTTACGAGTAAATGCCAAGGAGTCCACAAGCGTCCCAATAGAAGTCTCAAGAGAGGCTTGTTGGGGACTGTAAAGTAGTTTGTGTCAGAGGAAGTTGGTGAAAGTAAACGACCTGACAACCTCTAAACAAAGGAGTAAATCCATGGTTTCAAAAGACCTACTCGACGCACAATTTTAATTTCATTTAGAATTTCGACATCTGTAATTTCATCTATAGGAGGTTGACTGTATAGTTCTTCGAGTAGGTTTGCTAGAT
>JBEAQB010000081.1:0-2845 GCA_041164125.1 Cyanobacteriota bacterium | reverse complement strand
TCGACGTTGAAATCTCGCTTGGGCTAAAGTTTGTCGGTCTTTTTGGTGTCACAAATAACGTGAGTCTGCAATGGTGTCTTCTTTTCCCCCTCATCAATCCCCCCTAACAACGGTTGAAGCCTTACAAAAACGGGTTAATGACTTGGAAACGGCACTAGCTGAGGTGAAACAACAGTCGGAGGAGCGGGAGTTGTTATGGAACTCGGTGTTTACCTCAAAGGCTGTCGGGCTCTGGGACTGGAATATACAAACGGATGCCTTTATTGTGGGGGATGGATGGAAAGCAAATCTTGGCTATCAGCCGGATGAAATTGAGGATAATAGTGCGGCTTGGGGGGCATTGGTCCATCCCGAGGATCGTGACCCCCTCTTCCAAGCTATGGATGATTATTTGAGCGGTAAGGTAACAACTTATGCCATAGAAACTCGCCTACGCTGTCGGGATGGTCGTTATAAATGGATTTATGCCCATGGCCAGGTGCAACGGGGGCCAGACGGTATGCCTCTCCGCCTGGCGGGGTTAAGCATCGATATCAGTCAGAGCAAATCAACGGCATTAACCTTGGAACGGGAACGTCAATTTCTGCGGGCGCTGATGGATGCCATTCCGGATTTAATCTTTTTTAAGGATTGCCAGGGTATCTACCGTGATTGTAACCAGGCGGCTATCGACTTTGTGAACAGACCCTATGACCAGATCATCGGCTTTTCTGATGTTGAGATTTTTGGCCCGGAGAAAGCAAACCAGTTTCACCAACAAGATCAAGCGATTTTTCAAACCCAACAGCCCCAAAGGTATGAGCAATGTATCACTGTGACAAAGGGCGTTGAAAGTTACTGGGAAACCCTTAAAATCCCCTTTGTTCATCGAGGGGAGACGGTGCAGGGCTTAATCAGCATTAGTCATAATCTGACCAAGCGCCATCAGGAGGAACAGCAGTTGCAGTTTCAGGCTCAACGGGATCAGTTTTTACAGCAAATTGCCCGATCGCTCCTGGAACAGAAATGGCCAACGGCCGCCAATTTTACGTTGGCCCAGGTGGGAGCATTAATGGGCTGTCAACGCTGCCAGATGATTCATTATCTCCCAGACCAGGATTATCTGCGGATGGATTATGAATGGTGCGAGCCAGGGACTTCTCCCTATTTGCCGGGGTTTCAACGCATTCCCACCACGGTTTATCCCTGGATCTGGGAACAGCTACAGCACCAAGATAACGTCGCGATCGCCGATATAGAACAAATGCCGGCGATCGCCAGTGTGGACCAAAATTCCCTACGTCAGGATAATGTGAAGTCTCTGGTGGTGGTGGCGATGGTCAATAGGGAGCAAGTGTTGGGTTACCTAAGTTTTGTTCACCTCACGGCCTATAAACAATGGACAGCGGATGAAGTGAACTTGATTAGATTAGTGGGTCAATTTTTGGCGATCGCCCAAGCCCGTCATCAGGCAGAAATCATTCTCAGTGAGGCGAAAAAACAAGCCGATACGGCGAATCAAGCCAAGAGTGAATTTTTAGCGAGCATGAGTCACGAGCTACGCACCCCCTTAAACACCATCATTGGCTTTAGTCACTTACTAGCCCGCGATCCCAACTTAGCCCCCTATCACTCCCCCCTCGAGATCATCAATCGTAGCGGCGAAAATTTGCTGCAAATCATTAATGACATTCTTGACATGTCTAAAATTGAGTTTGGCCGCAGTACCCTCCAGCTCGAGATTGTTGACTTATATGCCCTATTAGACAACCTGCAGTCAATGCTGCAACTCACCGCGACCCATAAAGGGTTAACCCTGGTGATGGAGCGATCGCCGTCTGTGCCCCAATGGATTGAAACCGATGGCGGCAAACTTCGACAAGTGCTGATTAATTTATTAGGGAACGCCCTTAAATTCACCCCCCAAGGACAGGTGACCCTCCGTGTAACCTCTCGCACAGCGCCTGGCATACCGCCACACCAATCCTTATCAGAACGTTTTTTAGTAGAATTTAGGGTGGAAGATAGGGGACCAGGGATTGCCGCCGCCGACCTAGAGAAAATCTTTGTCCCCTTTTTTCAAACGGAAATGGGACGAAAATCCTCCCAAGGGACCGGGTTAGGACTCTCGATTAGCCAAAATTTTGTGCAGTTACTGGGAGGGGAGATCCAGGTGCAGAGTGTGCTGAACCAGGGTAGTGTGTTTTCGTTTACGATCCCGACCCAAGGGCAAGAGATGCATTCAGCCGCCCCTCCCCCTTCTGTCCAGACGGCGGAGGGAGACAACAACAGTGTTGAAGAAGCAGAGGAATCAAGGGTTATCCCCTCATCCTGTCCCCCTGAATTATTGTCAGCATTACAACAAATGCCGACTGCCTGGCGCGAAGAAATCGTACAAATGGCGGTAGAATGCAATGATGAGCGTTTAATTAAGCTCATTGACTCACTGCCGATGCAACAGGCTCAGTTAGTTCAAATATTAAAGTATTGGGCTGGGAATTATCAATTTGAGCAAATTGTTGTCTGTTTAAAAGCTAGCGCCAGACTGACGTAATTCTTGTGATGCCCCATGGGCCAAGCAACTCCTAACCCTAGTACACTCTTTATTGTTGACGATAACCCAGACAATCTGCGCTTGCTGTCAACCCTATTGGCTCAACAGGGATACATTATTCGTAAGGCGTTGAATGCTGACTTTGCCCTCAAGAGTATCCAGCAAACCCCCCCCGATTTAATCCTGCTGGATATTAATATGCCGAGAATGTCGGGTTATAAAATGTGTGAGGTGTTGAAAGCCAATGCCCCTACGGCTGAAATTCCGGTCATTTTTATTAGTGCTTTAGACACGGCTTGGGATAAGGTCAAA
>JBEAQB010000080.1:0-3436 GCA_041164125.1 Cyanobacteriota bacterium | reverse complement strand
CCTAAAGGCCCAGTTGCAGCAGGATAAAAGTGCCTTTGAAGCCAAGTTAATCACCCTGGCCGGCACAAAACTGGCCACCGGGTCGGATTTTGACCCCAATACGGGGAATGTGTTGGCCAATAAAAGGGTCGTGGTGCTAGATGAGGCCCAGGCGATCGCCTTAAAGGACCGGTTAACCGATCAGCCATGGGAAGTCATTAACACGGAAGAAAAACCCAGTCTTCGTCGGCCCTCTCCCCCATTTACCACATCTACCCTGCAACAGGAATCCAACCGCAAGCTGGGCATTTCGGCCCGGGATACGATGCGGGTTGCGCAGAAACTCTACGAAGAGGGTTACATTACCTACATGCGGACTGACTCGGTACACCTGTCGGAGCAGGCCATTAGCGCGGCCCGCAGTTGTGTTAACCAAATGTATGGCAAGGAATACCTGAGCCCGAAACCGAAGCAATACACCACCAAAAGTAAGGGGGCCCAAGAAGCCCACGAAGCGATTCGGCCCGCAGGAACCGAGTTCCGCCTGCCCAGTCAAACGGGGTTAAAAGACCGGGAATTGGCCCTGTACGATTTAATCTGGAAACGGACGGTCGCCTGTCAGATGGCTGACGCTAAAATTACCCAACTGAGTGTGCTCCTGAAAGTTGAAGACGCCGAATTTCGGGCGGGGGGAAAACGCATTGATTTCCCCGGTTATTTTCGTGCCTATGTTGAGGGGTCCGATGATCCTGATGCGGCGTTGGAAAACCAAGAAGTCATTCTCCCGCCCTTGGGGGTGGGCGATCGCCCGGATTGTCGAGACATCGAAGCAATTGGCCACGAAACCCAACCCCCGGCCCGCTATACCGAAGCCTCCTTGGTCAAAACCTTAGAAAGTGAAGGGGTTGGTCGCCCCAGCACCTACGCCAGTATTATTGGCACCATTATTGACCGGGGCTATGTACAGATGCGAAGCAAAGCGTTGGTTCCCACCTTTACCGCCTTTGCCGTAGTGAGTTTACTAGAAGCCCATTTTCCCGATCTGGTAGATACGGGCTTTACCTCCCGCATGGAGCAAAAACTGGATGAAATTGCCACGGGAGAAACCCAATGGCTACCCTATCTACAAGGCTTTTACCTCGGGGAGTTAGGCTTGGAAAACCAAGTTAAAGTGCGTCAAGATCAAATCGATCCGGCGATCGCTAAAGCCATTAACCTGGAAAATTTAGACGCCAAAGTCAAAATTGGCAAATTCGGTCCCTACATTGAAATCCCCCAAGGTGAAGCGGTGGTTACCGCCTCTATTCCCCAGGACTTAACCCCAGCCGATCTTAACCCCGAGCAAGTTGCCACCCTGCTGAAACAAAAAACTGAAGGTCCTGAAGAAATTGGCCGTCACCCTGAAACAGGGGAACCAATCTATCTGCTGATTGGGGCCTATGGCCCCTACGTTCAACTGGGGGAAGCAACGGAAGAAAATAAAAAACCGAAACGAACCTCCCTCCCCAAAGGAGTTAAACCTGAAGACGTCAGCTTAGATATGGCCGTTGGTTTATTGTCCCTACCCCGTACCTTAGGGGAGCACCCTGAGACCGGCAAAAAGATTAAAGCCAGCCTAGGACGGTTTGGCCCCTATGTGGTGCATGACCAAGGCAAGGACGGCAAGGATTATCGGTCAATCAAGGGGGAAGACGATGTCCTCACTATCACCCTAAATCGGGCATTAGCCCTGTTAGCGGAACCAAAACGGGGGCGGGGACGGGGCAGTAAAACGCCCCTCAAGGAATTGGGGTTACATCCTGAGGATCAAAACCCCGTTAATGTGTTTAATGGCCCCTACGGTACCTATATTAAGCATGGCAAAGTCAATGCCAGCCTACCAGAGGGAGAAACCGTCGATACCATTACCCTAGATAAGGCATTACCGTTATTGGCGGAAAAGGCAGCAACCAAAAAAACAACACGCAAAAAATCCACCTCGCCCACGGGCGCCAAAAAGACTTCTGCCAAAACCCAAAAAAACACGACCCCAAAAAGAAAGACAACGTCAAAGGCGAGTCAACGGAAAAAAGCGACCTCCTAACGGTTGTGATCTGTGGTTCCGGCCCTTCAGGGGGTTGGTTGGGCTTCTCCCCAGTAACCGATTAATTTGTAAATCAATTTAGCGGTCGTAAATTCGGAAACGACTGATTCATCTAGGGGAGCCAGTTCCATCACATCACAGCCAATCACGTGTTTGGTCTGAAAAAGCCGCCGCAAAAAGGCTAACCCCTCGTACCAGCCTAATCCCCCTGGTTCTGGGGTCCCGACCCCTGGCATAAAGCCTGGATCAAATCCGTCCATATCGATGGTGATAAACACTTTTTCTGTGCCAATGGCGGCGATCGCCTGGTCGATCCAGTGGGGGTTAGCCGCCATTTCCCTTGCCCAGAAGACGGGGATTTGCTGGGCATCAATTAAGTCTGCTTCCTCTCGGCAAATGGCCCGAATACCGACGGGTAACGTTGGTAGCCCCAGTTCCAACACCCGCCGCATCACACAGGCGTGGTTATGGCGAGAACCTTCAAATTCGTTGCGCATATCCCCGTGGGCGTCTATCTGAATAACGGTAAATGGCTCAGTCTGAAAGGTCTGCAAGGCCTGAACCACCCCAGTAGTGATGGCATGTTCTCCCCCGATCGCCACCACGAATTTATCATCCTTCAACAGGGGCATGAGGCCATTACTCACTTGCCTCAACATCTGTTCAGCGGTCATGTCCGGCTTGACCCGGGTATCGGCTAAGGGATCTGTTGTGTAAATGCCGAACTCATGACAGGGCGATCGTCGCAGTTCTTCGTCGTAGGCTTCCAGCTGATCTGAGGCCTCTAGGACTGCCGCTGGCCCCTTTTCACAGCCTTTGCGATAGGAGGTGGTTGCTTCGTAGGGAATGGGGACAACAACAACGGCCGCTTGTTCGTAAGCGGTAAGGGCTTCGGAACCTAAAAATTGCTTAACCGGAAGAGGCATGGGTGAAGAACCAAGATTATGTGGCCCCGCTAAATCATAGAGGGGTTAGACCCAGGGGAATGGTCTAGACTGGAGTGTTCCCCTTACCCCCCTATTATCCGGCTATTTGACCCCAATCCATTGTCCATGCCTGATCATCAACACCTCCACCAAGCCTTAATCAACCTTGACGGTGCCCCTTATCCCGCCTATAAGGATTTGGCAAGAACCTATAATTTTCAAAACTTTCAGCTAACGTTTACCCGGTTTCAGCCTGATCCATTTGCGAGCCCCTCTGGCCTAACCTTAAAAATTCCCCATGCCATCAGCCGCTTTCCCGATCGCCTACGCCGATCGCCAGGGCAATGTGTCGGTCTACGGGATTATTTAGCCAGATGTTTAGCCCGGGAAGCTGACAGCCTCAGTCACGCCTTGGGATCGGGGAATAGTGGCCGAATTCAGGTGGCCC
>JBEAQB010000079.1:0-3783 GCA_041164125.1 Cyanobacteriota bacterium | reverse complement strand
GCCTTAGGCATTAAACAATTCGATATCTACGGATCTTCTGTCGATGACACCGGCGTGGAAGTGGCCTTTGGGGAACCGAAACAAGTGGAAGCCTCCAACCGGGCCAGTGTGATTGTGCGGGTCTGGAATGAAAAAGGGTTAGTCGGAGTGGCCAGCACCACAGATTTAGACAGTTCTGGCATCCGTCTGGCCCTAGAAACCGCCGCCGAGGCCAGTGCCTTTGGCATCACCGATAATATCCCCGACTTTAGCCCTGAGGCCCAACAGCCCTTAGCCGCCTCCACTGATTCTGTTATTGAACCGACCCCCATTGGGGACTTGATTGCCACCTTGGTCAAAGCGGAAAAGGATCTATTAGACAGTCATCCCGCCATCACCGGCGTTCCCTACAATGGTCTTTCTGAAGAAACCACGGAACGCTTTTATCTCAACAGTGCCGGGGCGAAACGCTATGAGTCCCGTTCCTATGCCTCCGTTTACCTCTATAGTCGGGCGGAGCAGGAAGGCAAAAAGCCCCGTAGTGTGGGGGAAATGAAAATTAGCCGTGATCTGGCTCATTTGGATATTGACGGTTGTTTGCAACTGGTTAAAGCCAAAACCCTCAGCCATTTAGACTACCGACCGATCGCCACGGGGAAATATCGCGTCGTCTTTTCCCCCAAAGCCTTTTTGAGTTTATTCGGATCCTTCTCCAACCTCTACAATGCTCAAAATATTCTTGATAAACAATCCCTGGCTACCCCAGAAACCCTCGGCACGGCGATCGCCAGTGAGTTGCTCTGTGTCAGTGATGACGCCTTGCATCCCGAAAATATTGGTGCGGAACGGTTTGATGGGGAAGGCACCCCCACCCGGAAAGTAGACCTGATTAAAGATGGGGTGTTAACAGGGTTACTCCACAGTGCCGGCACCGCCAAACGCTTTAACACCCAACCCACCGGCAATGCCAACATTGGTGCCAAAATCACCGTTGGGGCTCATTTTTACCATGTTTATAGCAACAAACCCCCTGAGCAGACCTACAGTCTAGATGCCGCTGAAAATGTGGTTTATATTGATAAATTGCAAGCCCTTCATGCCGGGGTCAATTCCTTACAGGGATCATTTTCTTTGCCCTTTGATGGTTGGTTAGTCAACAAAAACGAGCGGCAAAGCATTGATGCGGCCACCGTTGCCGGGGATTTTCGGGAAGTCCTAAAGTCGATCATTTACCTTGAACCGGAAGCGGAAGTCACACCAGGCGGTGTTTGTCCAGCAGTGTGGGTGGAAGGCTTAGCCATTACGGGAGAATAATCAATTCATAGGGGCAATGCAGGGGGAAGATTATGTTTTTATTTTTGTCAAAATTGCTCCCCCTTTTTCTCTACCCGTTGGGGTTAATGATGCTATTGCTCATCGGCATCTGGTTTTGGACTTGGCGGCAACGATCGCCGGTGCAATGGCCAGCTTTGGTGGCCTTAATCATTCTGCTGCTCAGTAGCAATACTTGGGTGAGTTCTTTTCTGATTCAACGATTGGAGTATCAATATCTCCCCCCGGAGGAAATCCCCCGGGCCCCGGCGATCGTTGTTCTGGGGGGAGGCTTATATCCGGCCGACCATCCCCGCCAATTTCCCGAAGTGGCCGAAGCAGGCGATCGCTCGATTTATGCCGCTCAACTATATCAAGAAGGCAAAGCACCATTAATTGTTGCTAGTGGTGGACGCATTCCCTGGTGGGGCACCGCAAAAACATCGGAAGCAGCGGACATGGCCCAGTTGATGCAAAGACTAGGAGTCCCCAAGGCGGCCATTATTGCAGAGGGGGACTCATTGAACACCCGTCAAAATGCGGTTAATACCCAAGCTATCCTAGCAAGCCGTCAAATTGACACGATCATCCTGGTCACGTCGGGATACCATATGCCCCGTTCCAAGCGTATTTTTGAAAAACTCGGTTTTACCGTTATTCCTGCTGCTACTGACTTCCTCTCGGTCTCGCCCGACAGCATGGACCTCAATCCTGCCACCATTACGTTAGGGCTAATGCCTGAGGCAAGTAGCTTGGCACAAACCACTTTGGCCTTGAAAGAATATCTGGGACTAGTGATCTACCAAATACGGGATTGGGTGTAACCGCTAATGGTCACGGCAATACACCCAGCGGCAGGGGCGATCGCCGTAGAATTCCTGCTTCCAGATGGGGAGTCGGGTTTTAATTTCATCAATAATATATTGCGTTCCGGCAAAGGCGGCCCGGCGATGGCTGGCGGTGGTGCCAATCCACACAGCAATGTCACCGATCGCCAAATTTCCGTAGCGATGGACGGCGATCGCCTGGTGGAGGTCAAACTGTGCCAGGGCCTCCTGGAGAATGCGTTCCCCTTCCTTGAGGGCCAATTCAGGATAAACCTCGTAGGTCAGGGCGGTGACGGGATGGCCCTGATTATGGTTGCGAACCCAGCCCTCAAAGGTGGCCAATGCTCCGGCTTGGGGATGGCGTAGGGGGGCGATCCAGTCCGGAGGCAGAATGGGGGAGTTTGTTAAATGGAAATGGGTCATCAGTAGACGGGGTTTGAAAATTATAAGATCCCCCCACCTATCGCCCCCCCCCTTGACAAGGGGGGACTGGGGGAGATCGAGCACAAAAATAGTCTTCTATTTAATTGCAACTGGGTACTTAGGCTAACCACCGGCAACGGGGGGAATAAACACAATGACGGCCTGATCGGCAATGGCGTCGGTGAGGTGTACAAAGTCATCATTTACCGCAATTTTGATCTGTTGGGGGGAGAGGGGAAAGTGATATTTGGCCGCCAGTTCTTGATATAGATCCTGATAGGTGTCATGGTCAGTGGTCAGGGTTTCAGACATTATTTGGGTATGGTCTTTTAACAGGGCAAAATATTTAAGGGTGACGTGCTTGGGCATACGCTTCCGGAGTATTGATGTTGGTAAGGGGGCGATCGGTCTCAGGATCAATTAAATGACAATTACCCATCTGGAGAATTTTCACCGGGCAATAAATACCGGCCTGGTGCGCCTTTTTAAAGAGGGGGAGGGCTAAGGGGGTATAAATCCCACAGAGGGCTTCGGGAAAGCCTTTTTCGACATGGCGATAACAGGTGGCCACGGCATCCTGTTTGGCTTGGTTGACCAGTGTTTGCAGGCTTTGGGCCTCTAAATAGGCGAGGTCACAGGCCACCACCAACCAATTCACCTGGGGATGGGTGGTTAGGGCGGTGAAAATGCCGGAAAAGGGGCCACGGCTCTCCCCCTGATCCACCAACTGGGGCAGAGCGTCTAAACCTGTTCCCTGCCATTGCTGGGGACGACTAGAGAGAAACACCTGATCACACAAGGGGGTTAATAACTCATACAAATACTGGGCGTGGGGTTGGCCCCGGTAATCTAGCAGGGCCTTATCCCGTCCCATGCGTTGACTTTTGCCGCCGGTTAACACCAATCCATACAGGGGACGCCGGGAGAAGTCGGATTTGCCGCCGGTTTTTGCCAGTAAACGGGTGGCGGCGATCGCAATGTCAGGGGAGAGGGCTTTGGCCATGTCGTAAACCGTTAGGGCGGCCACGGAAACGCCACAGAGGGCCTCCATTTCGACGCCGGTTTTGTAACAGGTTTTGACGGTGCAGCGGAGGGTTAATTCGAGGGTGTTTTCTACGATTTGAAGTTCCGTGGCAAATTTGCAGGATTGAATCGGGAGGGTATGGCAAAAGGGAATTAACTCAGCGGTTTTTTTGACCGCCATAGTGCCCGCAATAATCGCTGTTTGAATAACGGGGCCTTT
>JBEAQB010000078.1:0-15149 GCA_041164125.1 Cyanobacteriota bacterium | reverse complement strand
CGTTCAGTAAACGCGTAGGATCCCTGTAATCAGTTTTGAACAAAGACATTTCCCCTCTCCAACGCCTATTAACCTATAGTCATCCCCATCGTCGCCAAATTTGGGCGGCGGTGGTATGTTCCCTGTTAAATAAAATTTTTGACCTGGCACCCCCAGCCTTAATTGGTTTAGCGGTGGACGTGGTGATTCAGCAGCAAGACTCGTTTATTGCCCAATGGGGAATTGTCTCAGTTCAAGGTCAACTGTTAGCGTTAACGCTGATCTCCGCTCTGATTTGGGGTTTGGAGTCCCTGTTTGAATATGCCTATGAACGACTCTGGCGTAATTTAGCTCAGAATATTCAACATGATTTGCGCCTGGATGCTTACACCCATTTACAATCGCTGGACTTATCTTATTTTGAGGCCCGTAGCACTGGGGGGTTGATGGCCATCCTGAATGATGACATTAATCAACTAGAGCGGTTTTTGGATGTTGGTGCTAACGAAATCTTACAGGTTTTAACCACGGTGGTGGTTATTGGTGGTGCTTTTTTTGTGTTGACGCCCGATATCGCCTGGATGGCAGTGTTACCAATGCCGTTTGTGTTGTTGGGCTCAGTGTATTTTCAATCGTTATTAACCTCTCGCTATGCCGCTGTGCGAGAAAAGGTCAGTAACTTGAATAGTCGCTTAGCCAATAACCTTAGTGGCATGATGACCATTAAAAGTTTTGCCACCGAACTGGAAGAGGTGGAACACCTACGTCAGGACAGCAATGCTTACCGCCACAGCAACCAGCAGGCGATCGCCATGAGTGCGGCCTTTGTGCCCCTGATTCGGGTCATCATTTTTACCGGCTTTGTGGCGATCCTTTATTTTGGCGGTCTGACGGTGGTACAGGGCAATCTGGCGGTGGGGAGTTATAGCATGTTGGTGTTTTTAACCCAGCGCCTACTGTGGCCGTTAACTGGGTTAGGAAAAACGTTGGACTTGTATCAACGGGCCATGGCCTCCACAAAACGGGTGATGACCTTGCTGGATACCCCCATTCAGAGCCACCCAGGGGAATTAAGCTTGACCCCCCAAGCCGTGAAAGGGGAATTGGTCATTGATCACCTCCATTTTGCCTATCCCGATCGCCCCCCGGTGTTAAAGGATATTTGCTTAACCATTCCAGCGGGCCAAACCATCGGGATTGTGGGATCAACCGGCTCAGGTAAAAGCACGTTGGTCAAATTATTGCTGCGGCTTTATGAGTGGGAAAGCGGCAAGGTTTTATTAGACGGGGTCGATATTCGCCGCTATTTTCTAGGGGATTTACGCCGTAGCATTGGGCTAGTGAGTCAGGATGTGTTTTTATTTCACGGTACCGTGCGGGAAAATATTGCTTACGGCAGTCCTGATGCCCCCTTTGCCGAGATTGAACAGGCGGCCATCCTAGCGGAGGCCCAAGCTTTTATCGAACAATTGCCCGACGGTTACGACACCCTCATTGGAGAACGGGGGCAAAAACTATCGGGGGGACAACGCCAACGTCTGGCGATCGCCAGGGCAATTTTAAAAAATCCGCCAATTTTGATTTTGGATGAAGCCACCTCCGCCGTTGATAACGAAACAGAAGCAGCCATTGTCCGTTCCCTAGAAAAAATCAGCCAAAACCGTACCACGATCGCCATTGCCCATCGGCTTTCCACCATCCGTTACGCCGATCAGATCTATGTGCTAGAAGACGGCACTGTGCAGGAGCAAGGGACCCATGAAACCTTGCTGGCCCAGGGGGGACTATACACCAAGCTCTGGCAAGTGCAAACGGGGTTACGCGGTGCCGCCCGCCTTGGTTAACGCACGTTTTCCAAGCTTTCGACTTTCTTGGTGAATAGTTCCGTAAATAAGCTCAACACCGTCCGCTTCTCTCGGACTTTGATGTTAGCGGTGACGGACATGCCTGAGTGCAAGGGAATTTCCCGATCTTTGGTTTTGAGCATTTGACTGTCTAATGTCACCCGCACAGGGAAGCGATAAAACTGATAGTTCTGGTCGGGTGGCAGGGCGTCGGAGCCAATGGAGGTCACTGACCCCTTAATGTCACCAAATTCACTATAAGGAAACGAATCAATCCTGACTTCGGCGTTCATCCCTGTCCGCACAAAGCCAATGTCTTTGTTAGTCACATCCACTTCTGCGATCAGGCTATCGGCGGGCACAATTTTGAGGAGCGGTTCCGTCTGGGTCGGGGGCGTAACATAGCCAGGGGTTGCTTTTAGATCAAACACCGTTCCCGCAACGGGGGCTTTAATCTCTTGATAACGGAGGGTCACCCGGGCCCGCTCAATCTGACCATTCAATTCATTAATGCGTTTATTGTTATCAACAATGATTTTGGTCAGTTGGCTGTCAATTTCCGCAAGACGCTTATTATTGTTCGCGAGGCGATCATGCAGATCTTTCTCGGTCACAGCGCTGGTATTGACTAACCGGGCCTGTGCTTGGGAAATTAACGCGTCCAAACGCCGTTGTTCTGTTTCTAGGCGCTTAATTTCTGCCTGCCGAGCTTCAATTTGTTGTTTTTGGCGATCAACTTCCACAATGCGATTGACCCTTTGCTCAATGACCTGTTGGGTACGATCATTGAGGGATTGCTGTTGCCGTTCCACCTGTAATCGCGCTAGGGCCCCCTCTTCTAAAAGCGGCAGTAGACTATCGACGATGCCTGCTTCAATTTTTAAGCTGGCTTCCGCTTCTTTGATCGCCGCTTGGTTCCGATCTAGCAAACCCGCTAGAATGCGGCGATCATCAACAAGTTGGGTTTTTTCTGCTGCTAATTGTTGTCCGGCCTGTTGCAGTTGTTTTTGCAATTGTTGAATTTCCAGTTGGGCCGCCACGACGCGACTTCTTAACTCAAAACGGGACATTTCTAGGCGGGAATTTTGTTCTGGGGTCAGGGACTCCCCTGCCGTTTCGAGGCCGAGTTGCAGGCGATAGAGTTCATTCTCTGCCAACAATTCAGCCCGATTATTGGCCAAGGCCACCACTTCCCACGGTAAATTAAGTTGGCGAATCGCGGCCTGGAGGGCTGACCCAGTGAGGTTATCCTGCAACAGGGTTTGGTAAAAGGCATTTTCTTGGCGGATGTTAGCACGAATCCGCTCCGCTGCTTGTAACTCGGCTTGGGTGGTGCGGGAATCCATAATCACCAGGATCTGATCTTTTTTGACCACCTCGTTGTCTTGGACTAGCACCGATTTCACCACCCCATTGACCGGCGCATTGATATCCTTCACCGCTTCCACCGGCTTTAATTGACCCACTGCGGGAATCACCTGTTCAATGGTGGCCACCGATGCCCAGGCAACCGCCGTAACGGTTACCCCCATCAGGGCGATCGCAATTCCCCGCGCCCACATGGGGGACTGGCGCATAACAATGGTTTGTTCTGGCTGGAAAAACGAGGAATTGGCCTGCAGGGGAACTGGGGCCTTTTTGGCAGAGTCTTGATCCTGAACATCAGATAGTGTGCCGTCATCGTCCACCGGTTGAGCGGGATCTTTGCCGTTACGGGCAGCAGGGGTCGGTTGGGTCAGAAAGTTCATAAGCGGTTTTCCGGTATCAGGTATCAGTTTGAGGGGCTAAACAACGCTTTCGCTGCCGGCACCTTGTTGTTGATAGAGGTAGTAGTAGCGACCTTTTAGGGCCATCAACGTTTCGTGGGTGCCTTGTTCTACGACAGATCCTTGATCCATCATAACGATGACATCGGCGCTGCGAACGGAACTGAGACGGTGGGTAATGAAGAAGACGGTGTGCCCTTTGAAGACGTCCCCGAGGTTAATGCAGACCTGCTGCTCGGTAATGTAATCCAATGCACTGGTAGCTTCATCTAATACTAAAATGCGGGGACGTTGTAGCACGGAGCGGGCGATCGCAATCCGTTGCCGTTGTCCCCCAGAAAGGGTCGATCCCCGTTCCCCGACGCGGGTATTATAGCCGTTGGGCAACGTCATGATGAAATCGTGGGCAGCGGCCACTTTGGCCGCATGAATAATTTGTTCCGTGCTGGCGTCGGGGTTAGTGAGGGCGATATTTTCCTGCACAGTGCCTTCAAACAGTAGGGTTTCCTGGGGGACAACGCCGATCTGACGTCGCAGGGAGTAGAGTTCCACTTTACCGATATCCAGGCCATCCACCAAGATGCGTCCCGCTGCAGGTTCGTACAACCGCGATAACAACTTGGTGAGGGTACTCTTCCCGGCACCACTTTGTCCGACCAGGGCAACAAAAGTTCCGGCTGGAAAGGAGAGATTAATGTTGGTCAGTTGTAAGGGACCCTGATTTTTAAAGCGGAAATTGACACTTTCAAATTTGACCTCTCCTTCAATTTCCGGCATGGGAATATTCTGGCGATCTCGCTCAGATTCTTGGGGGGTATCAACAATGTCCGCCAACCGTTCCAGGGAGAGGGCGGTTTCTTGGAAGTTTTGCCAGAGTTTCGTTAAGCGTAAAATTGGCGAGGTTACGTAACTGGCAATGATGCGAAAGGCAATGAGTTGTCCCAGGGTCAGATCCCCGTCGAGTACCAGTGAGGCTCCCACCCAAAGCACCAGCAGACCAGAAAGTTGATTGAGAAAGTGGCTGGAGGAACTGGCAAGGGTTGAGGTGATAACTGTGTTGAAGCCAGCGCCGACGTAACGGGCATACTTATCTTGCCATTGCCAGCGGGACCGCAGTTCGATGTTTTGGGCCTTGACAGTTTGAATGCCCGACATAACTTCGACCAAATAGGATTGGGTTTGGGCGTTGCGTTCCGCCTTGAGTCGTAGTTGTTGACGAATTAGAGGGGAGAAAACCAGAGTTAACAAGACAAAAATCGGTACAATCCCTAGAGCCACCGCCGTTAATAGGGGACTGTAGATGAGCATCACGACGATGTAGACAACGGAAAAAACCGAGTCCAAGACGACGGTCAAAGCCGTGCCCGTTAAAAATTGCCGGATATTCTCGAGTTCGTTCACCCGGGTCGAAATTTCCCCTACGGGACGTTTTTCAAAATAACGTAGGGGTAAGCGCAATAGGTGATCAATGATCTCGGAGCCCAGGCTCATGTCGATACGGTTGGTGGTATCGACAAATAAGTAGGTTCTTAAGGTACTTAGCAGGGCCTCAAAGATGGCGATCGCCACCAGGGCAATGCCGAGTACCTGTAGGGTATCTTTGCTGTTTTGGACAATTACCTTATCGATAATGATCTGGATCATTAATGGATTGGCTAATCCAAATAACTGAACGAAGAACGATGCCACAAACACGATGAGAAGCACCCACCGATATTTAACCAATGCCGGCCAAAACCAGCTCAAGCCAAACCGCTGTTGGGGCGTATCCTTAGAGGGGTGCATCATCAACACTTCCCCTTGGCCATCCTCTCCCCAGGTTTGCAGAAAGTCCTGGGTGGAACGCTTCACCAACCCTAATTCTGGTACGGCAACCTTAATTTCTTTTTCGCCGACTTCATAGACTAGGGCTAAAGCATCTTGCCAACGGATCAGACAGGGAGTCGTTAGCTGGGCGATCGCCCCAACGGGAACCCTGACTAACTGACTGGTCAGGCCCATCAGTTCAATAATTGCGCCACAAACAGGTAACGACAGCACCTGATTACGCTTAATTTCTTCGGTGACAATCCGTTGGATCACATCCCGTCGGAAAGGCATGCCAAAGTATTGACTAATCATCTGGAAACAAGCGACGCCCGCATCACTGGGGGTTTGCCCCCGCACAATGGGATAGCGTTTGCGCCCTGACTGTACCGTGGTTGGCGCCACCACCGCATCCCCCAGTTGACTGGGGTCGGCATAGGGAATATCGGCCCAGGGGGAGTCTTCTGGCGGCAACACCCGCACATCGGCAACGGGAATATCCCTTACCTCGGGCTCAGCTTGTCCCGGGGCGGATAACTGGGACGGAGGAACACCAATGAGTCGCACCGGCTGGCGGGCCGTTAACATTACTTGGGAGGTGTCTGTTGGTAGCGCACTGCCTTTGGGAAATTGCTCGAGACCCTCACTGCTCACGAGCCACACATACTGCGGGTCTGGTAGCGCCTGAGGGAGAGAGTGCTCCCCCTCAGACAAGTAGTAAACTTGGCTTTGGGGTAAGGTATTGAAGGTTAACGCCCGCAGATCCGTTCCCCCTTGGGCGAGGCGTTGTAGGTGGTCTCCCAACAGGTCAAATAATTCCACCAGTCCACATTGGTTCCCGTAAACCTGCTGTAATTCAGGGTATTGAGCCACGAGATCTAAAAACTCTGTCCGGCTCAAACTGGCGCATACAGTTTCCGTGGAAGCAATCACCGTTTCACCGGGCAAATTGCGAATAGCATTAGTGGCACCGATTACCGCCCCATTTTGTAGCAACTTCAGGGTCACAGGAAAACCAGTACCAGGATCATAGCCCAGCAGCCGTGCCTGACCGCTCACCAAAAAATATACTTGGTTGGCCAATTTCCCCCGGGTTAGGATGATTTGCCCCATGCGAAACCGCCACGGCCGTAACTTATCCGCAATTTCGGCGATCGCCGTGGGTGGCAACTGGGCAAAGGGCTCGACTTCTTGAAGGAAAGACTGATAATCAGTGACGGTCAGGCTCATGGGGAAATTTTAAAAACGGTTAAACACGAACAGAGGCAGCGCCATCTTGAACAGATAATAGAAAAGCGAACCATGGCAGTAAGGCGACTGACGTCTTAACAATAATTGAAAACGTCGGTTGGTCAACCTCATGACCCCCCTAGTCGTCTATCCGGACACTATACGGGAAAAATTCACCAGCTAGGTTAAGTGGTGACTAATCCTTCCACCTATCCGCTGAACTGACCAGTAATTCCGCCTCAGGGAGTGGAGGCGTTGGGGGCGTTTGCGCTGCCTCGGGCATCGGAGTCATTGGGGGAGTGGGATAATAATCGACGCAGGTTTGTAACTGCTGGGTTAACCATTGCTGAAACAGATCGTTGCGGAGTCGTTGACGGAGAGGCTCATCTAACTGACTGGCAATATACTTTTCTAACCTGAGGATAATCCACCATTCCCCAATTTGCGTAGGCGGACAGAGTTGACCGACCGGCGTGCTTTTTAGCAATTGCATCACGCGGGGATGGGGCACATTTAATTCTACAGGGCCAATTAAACCACCGGTTTCCGCCTCTCCCCCTTCGGAATATTGCCGTGCTAAGTCACTAAATTCATCCTCTCCCTCTTGAATGCGAAAATACAGTTCCTGGGCAATGCCAGCTTGCTTGGTGCGAATTAGGGAATAAATCACCCGGTCTAATTTATCTTTACTGTTCAGGAAGTGTCCTTCAAGGTGCTCGTCCCACGTTTGCCGTTTATAACGTTCTAGTTTGGCCGTCCGTAACACGAATGCGTCAAATTGCTCTGGGCTCATACCGGCTTGTTGCAGCATCGCTTGACGTTGTTCTTCGTCATGAATTTGATTCTGTTGATAAGCAAATTTCACCGCTTGTTCCTCTTCCTCCGGGGTCAGTTCAATCCCGGCGATCGCCTGATCAATGAGTAACTCCCTCGCCAAGCGGGGCAATAGCTGGTATTGAGCTAATAAAGGGTATAACTCCTCCAAACTCACTTGGCGATCGCCTACCGCTAACACAACCGACATAATTGACCCACTCCTAATGTACAAATCGGGAAAAGAATCGTTCCCTAACCCTATCCCAAGCCGTGGCAAACTTCAATGCCTTAGTTTTAAGTGTTCCCACGTCGTTCACGGCAGAACTGCTAAACGGTTCTAGGACTGATGATATTCCACCTCAATAACCGTATGAACGTTGCCTCTCGGGTTGAAGTCGGCTTTCAGCTTGGCATACAAAGGATTTGCTGCGGCCACAAAATCATCCAAAATCTGGTTGGTGACTTCCTCATGGGGAATATGGCGATCTCGATAGCTATTGATATAGAGCTTGATCGACTTTAATTCCACCACCGTTTGATCAGGGCAGTAGGTTAGATAGAGGGTGGCAAAGTCAGGATAACCGGAAAAGGGGCATTTGCAGGTAAATTCCGGTAGGGTAATGTGCACGTCATAACGACGGCCAGGACGGGGATTGGGAAATGTAATCAGTTCAGCATTGTGAATTGCCCGTTCGCCATACTTGTCTTCCGACTGGGGGGGCGGGGGAGAAGGGCGGGTCTGAGTCATATAAGTGATGGCAGAGTCGTCACAGCTTTCTAACTGTGACATAAAGTTTCTGCCATTGACTAGGATTTTCAAGGTAACAACCACGACATCCTTGATATCCTTTCGCCCCATAACATTCACGGTGCTGAGTTTATCTTTTGAGCAGCGACCTGACCCCAGCGCTTGCAAGCATTGTCATCGAGACTTCAAACGGGCTGTTTTCTCTGGTCTAGTTGACGGTACGGCGGCGATCGCCTTACCAATTGACGTCTGTTAAATTGGCTTGTTGAAATTGGGTGCCGAGTAAATTGGCTCCCCGTAAGTTGGCTCCCTGTAGATTGGCTCCCTGAAAATTGGCCTGGGCCAAATTCGCCCCGCGCAAATTGGCTCTGCGTAAATTTGCCCCCTGAAAATTCGCTTTTTTCAAATTTGCCCAGCGTAAATCAACGGAGATCGCCGTGGTTTGACTAAAGTTTGCTTCTGGTGCATAGGCTTGGTGAAAATGCCCCCGCATCAACTGGGTATGACTTAAATTAGCCTGATAAAGGGCAATGCCCTGGGCTTCTACGTCAGTAAAAATAGCCTGTTGAAATTGGGACTGGTTGGCATCAACCGCCGTGAGGTCAGCCTCACTCAAATTACAGCGATTAAATAAACCTCGAGACAGAGTCGCCTGACGCAGATTACTGTGGCGTAGACTGGCCGCAATCAGGTTGGCATCGCTAAGGTCTGCCCCGTGGAAATTAGCATGGCGTAAATCACAGCCAATCAAGGTTATGTGGCTCAAGTTACTGTAGGGCAAGGTTAAACCCCTTAAATGATAATTAGCTAATTCCACCCCAGCTAACGTTGACAGATCCGTTCCCAACGCTGCTGATAAGAGATTAAGGGCTTCAATCGGGTCAGATTTGTGGGAAGTCAAGGAAGAACAATCGGGATTAGTGCTTAGCAGACCGTAACTAAGTTATCGGTGGCATTCTCCTAACAATAGTATTGGGCCACCTCGCTTTATTTTCTAGACTAACCTAACGTTGATTGCCGAACAATAACCGCAGACGATATTGATTGGGAGATTGTGCTAGACCGGCTGGCTATTGAGCACGGGGGGATGGGTGATGCAATCCACAGGGCAAAAACCGTTGGATTCGTGAATGATTGAGCACAACGGGATCCCCCCCGGTCGAGACATGGCGCGCCAGAGTTTCTTGATATTGATTGTGCCGGTACGCCTCATAACAGGAAGGGACAGCGGGGGGACAACTTGTCATGATTGACATCCCTCCTTCCAATAAGAGGTGAGGTAAAGTCTTCGTTGGAGTCGGCAATGCCATCGAATTGCATCGTTTCCCTTGCTAATAAGATGGATGGAAGAGCGTTGGGGGAATTAATCATAGGGGATTGCTTATGGATTTGGACTCTGGCTTAGATTTGGCGTCAGGGATGCCATAAAATTTGATGGACAGTGTTTAAGTCTTTGGTCTTTTACCCAAGGAATAGACCCAAGGAGCTTTTTCTCTGTGGGCAAACCCTCTTTACCTTTCTAGCGGCATGAATATCCCCATTCTTGATCTTAAGCCCCAATATCAACAAATTAGAGCGGAAATTCAACAGGCAGTCAATGCCGTTTTAGAATCGGGGCAGTTCATTTTGGGGCAAACTGTCAAGGATTTTGAAACGGCGATCGCCGCTTTTTTAGGGGTCAACTATGCGATCGGCGTTAATTCTGGCACCGATGCGCTAATGATTGGACTCCGGGCCATGGGGGTTGGTCCGGGGGATGAGGTGATCACCACCCCATTTTCCTTTTTTGCTACGGCGGAATCGATTAGTAATGTGGGGGCGAAGCCGGTATTTGTGGACGTGACGTTAGAGAGTTTTAACCTGGATCCGACTAAAATTCGCGCCTTGATCACCCCCCGCACCAAAGCAATTATGCCGGTCCACTTGTTCGGTCACCCTGCAGCCATGGCGGAGATTCAGACCATTGCCAACGAATATGGATTGAAAATTATTGAAGACTGTGCCCAGGCGATCGGGGCCCAATATACGGGGGACTGTTTAGGCTGCGACCAGGCCTGTTCATCAGAAATTCGCCAACAATTGCAAGGACAATATACTGGCGCCATGGGAACGGTCGGGGCATTCTCCTTTTTTCCCACCAAAAACCTCGGTGCCTACGGCGATGGGGGGCTGATCACCACCAACGACCCAGCGATCGCCGAACAGGCTCGCTGCTTACGGGTTCATGGTTCTAAACTGAGGTATCAGAATGAAGTCCTGGGCTATAATTCCCGTCTTGATGCCTTACAAGCCGCAGTTTTAACCGTTAAATTACCCCACCTAACCCGCTGGAATCAGGGTCGGCGGCGGGTTGCCCAAGCTTACAATCACCACTTTGCCGCGGTTCCTGACTTGGTCGTGCCCGCCATTACCCCCGGCCATGTTTTTCATCAGTACACGTTACGGGTCTTAAACGGTAAGCGGGATGCTTTGGCCAAGGAACTCCAGGCTAAAGGAATCACGACAATGATTTATTATCCAGTCCCTCAAGATCGGCTACCGGTGTATCGTGGTCAATACATGGCCCATCCCATCAGTGATCAACTGGCCCAGGAGGTGCTTAGTTTACCAATCTGGCCAGAGATATCCCCAGAAACCTTGGCATATATTGCCCAGACCCTGCAGCAAACGTTACTCGACCTGGGGTGATTGAGGGGGCATCACGTTGTGCCCAGTGGTTCCAGGAGAGCAGAGACGATCAAACCATTTGGCGACGGCATTTCACTAGATCAATAGCTCGATTAACACTTTCAGGAAACACCACCACCAATCCTTGGTCGTCAACCTGATCCAGGGCTTGATTGATGGCAGTGACTTCGTCGAGTACCACTTCATAGGAGGCAGTGATGCGCTCTTGCAAAATGCCTTTGACAATTAAATCAGCGGCTTCCCCTGGAGGGCGATCCCGTTTGTCGTCATCTTCTTTAACAATGATGCGGTCAAATACCTGGGCCGCAATCTGACCCAGTTGAATTAAATCCTCATCCCGGCGATCGCCAGGGCCTCCCACCACCCCGAATCGTTGTCCCTGCCAATTTTTGACAAACTCCCCCACGGCTTGATAACCGGCCGGATTATGGGCATAGTCAATCAAGGCATGGTGGCGATCAAGGTTAAATAAGTTCATCCGACCGGGGGTTTGTTCCGCAGAGGTCTGAAAGGTGCGAACCCCCTGACGAATCCTTTCCACATCTACACCATTAACAAAGGCTGCCAGACAAGCAGCTAAACCATTGGCAATCATAAAGGGGGCCATCCCCCCCATGGTCATCGGGATTAACGTAGCCTGTTCCACCCGCAATGTCCAAGACCCCTCCAAAATCGATAAGTAACCTGATTCGTAAACTGCGGCAATCCCATTCCGCCGGAGATGATTTTGGATGATGGGGTTATCGGGATTCATCGAGAAATAGGCCACTTTGGCTTGAACTTTCTCAGCCATAGCGGCCACCAGGGGATCGTCGGCATTCAATACCGCATAGCCATCGGCATGCACCACCTCCGCAATCACCGCTTTAACCTTAGCCATCTGCTCAATGGTATCAATGTCGCCCAGACCCAGGTGATCGGCTGCCACGTTCAGTACAACACCGACATCACAGGTATCAAATGCTAACCCTGCCCGTAAAATCCCCCCCCGGGCTGTTTCGAGGACCGCCACTTCAACGGTGGGATCGCGTAAAATCACCCCGGCGCTGTAGGGCCCCGTATTGTCCCCTTTTTCGACGCAATAATCGTTGATATAAATGGCATCGGTGCTGGTGTAACCAACGGTTTTACCTGTTTGGCGGTAAATATGGGCCAATAGGCGGGTGGTGGTGGTTTTACCATTCGTTCCCGTCACCGCCAGGATGGGGATGCGGCTGGGGGTTCCCGGGGGAAAGAGCATATCCAACACCGGCGCCGCCACATTGCGGGGTAACCCACGGCTGGGGGAAACATGCATCCGAAAACCGGGGGCGGCATTCACTTCGACAATTACCCCATCGGTTTCCCGCAGGGGTTTACTAATATCCGGGGTCACCACATCGATACCGGCAATATCTAGACCAATGATTTTTGCCACCCGCTCCATTAACCAAATGTTTTCGGGGTGAATATCATCGGTGCGATCAATGGCAATGCCGCCAGTGCTTAAATTTGCGGTAGCCCGTAGGTAAGCAATAGCCTGGGCGGGTAAAACGCTATCCAAGCCTAACTTTTGCCGCCCCAAGACGTCGATCGCCGTTTTATTGACCACGATTTTGGTGAGAATATTATCGTGACCATGGCCGCGATTGGGATCCCGATTGGTTTGGTCGATTAACTCACTAATGGTGGATTGACCGTCCCCCACCACATGGGCCGGTATGCGCTCCGCCACCGCCACCAGGCTGCCATTAATCACTAAAACCCGATGATCGCTGCCTTCATAAAACCGCTCGACAATGATGGAACGACTCTTGGACTCCTCGGCAGCTAAATCATAGGCGGCGATCGCCTCCTCCCAATCCCGCACATTGATGGTAATCCCGCGACCATGGTTACCGTCTAGGGGCTTAATCACCACGGGATAGCCCCCCACATCTTGGATGGCCTCTTCCAGGTCATCAAAATATTGGATGGTGGTTCCCTTGGGCACAGGAACCCCAGCATCACTGAGGATGGTTTTGGTTCCCTCCTTATCGCAGGCCAATTCCACGCCCAAAATACCGGAGTGGGAACTGAGGGTTGCTTGAATGCGTTGTTGATGGATGCCATAACCCAATTGCACCATGGCCCGGGCACTCAGTAACATCCAGGGAATTTTGCGCGCATCAGCTTCCGTCACAATGGTTTCCGTGCTGGGGCCCAAGGCAGAACTGGCAGATAAATCCCGCAAATCCTCCAAATCTCGCGCTAACTCTTGAGGATCGTAGGCGCCGGTATCCACCAGAGAACGGCATAGCCGTACCGCTGCTCGCCCGGCATAGCGTCCGGCCTGCTCATCGACATATTCAAATACGACGTTATAAATGCCCGGCGTCGCCGTTTCTCGGGTGCGGCCAAATCCTGCCGTCATCCCGGCTAACTCCTGTAATTCCAGGGCCACATGTTCAACAATGTGTCCCATGTAAGTCCCGGTTTGCACCCGCTCCAGAAAACCACCCCGGTGTCCTGGTGAACAAAAATGTTCTATGAGAGTGGGCAGGGTTTTGATTAACCCTTCATAAAAGCCTGGAATGGTATCAGACGGGCGTTCGGCTAAGTCTTCAAGATCTAGACGCATTACGATCAATTGTTTTCGTCGAATGCTCCAATAATTGGGGCCACGGAGGGTTAGGGTTTTTAGAATTTTCATGATCGCTGCCAGTCAAAATCCACTGCAAGAAGCACAATACACCGACGCTTATTGTCAAGGGAGGGATTCGCCAGAAACTGTTCATTGCGAACAATACCTGGGGGGCATCAAGGCGATCGCCGTTTCCCTTGAATGACCCTTGACCCCTCTAGTCAACCCGAGGAAATGCCAATTTTTTCTCGCGAAAATAGACCTCCCCATGGACTAATATATTAAGCTGCAGACCGTGCAAACTGAGGGGAGAGTTTGCCCCAATCTGAGCGGCATTCGTGTAAGTTATCGCTTGGGCATCCACAAAGGACACTGTTCCTTGACCAATAATGCGGATGCTGCCATCTTGCTCGAACAGGGCACAGGTATCTTCATCAATGCCTAACCCTAAGCGATCCGGATGGGTAGAGATGGCGCTGAGCAAACGGGCCATGCGGTTCCGATTATGAAAATGTTGATCAACAATAATATCGGGAATAATCCCTAATCCTACCGCCATATCCACTAAGGCGCGGTTGGGCCATTCCCCGCTACTGCCCCCAGCAATCATGTGATGGCCCATGACGGCAGCGCCAGCACTGGTGCCCGCTAAACTGATCTCCCCCTGGTGAACTCGCTGACGAATACGATTCATAAGAGGCGTATCCGCTAGCAGTCCACATAAGCGTAACTGATCGCCTCCCGTCATAAAAATCCCGGTACAGTCATCAATAAACGCCCGGTAATCGGGGTCATCCCCTTGGGAGCGATCGCGGATATCCAGTACCTTCAGGTGGTTGACCCCCATACTCTGAAAAATGGATTGATAACGATCCCCGATCAACGATGGTTCCCGGGAAGCGGACGGGATAATGCCAATGACGGCATCTTTGCCACCAGAGCGCAGCCAAAATGTCTGTAAAATTTCACGGCCGTGAACTTTATCTTCTGCACCACCAATGACTAAGATGGCTGGTTGGGAGGATAGGGGCATTGTCTAAACTCTTAAAGGATCGATTCGCTGATTAGCAGATTAATATTATCCTGACCGGACAAAGAAAAAAAGTCCAGACGATAAGGAGGGGTTAACAAAAGTTGGGGTATGCAGCAGTTTGCATAAATACGTAGCAAGTCGCAGTAATTCTCATGTTGACTTCAAGTCTGATTTTTGAGGCACATTCTCAACCAGGGAATGAGGTTTTCAGAGATCGTTCCTGCAATCATTCTCAATAAAATCGGCTTAAATCAGCTAAAAATTCCATAATGGGAATTGCTGGTCAACCAATGTAATCCGGGCAAATTGAGAATAAATCCATACCAAATAAAATTTCGCCAGAAGATTTTTGACACCTGCTTTAATGCGGGCCGCAATAGAGCGTACGATATAGTGCGTGCACGAGGTTAAGTATTTTTGATGGCTATGACTGAAAGGGCTTGCCGTTTATCCCTTCAGTGCTCGACCCACTGATAACTCAGGATTTTATCAAAAACATGGCGCGGGAAAACCCAGTCCTTTAGGGCTGGGATGCGCCGTGCGCCTTAACTTCCTTGCTAGAGGGATCTAAATACGAAGCTAGTCTTATTCCCGTGTGCTAGCATAAAACCATGAGAGTTTTAGAATTCAAGCTTAA